>JALYUH010000436.1 GCA_030853985.1 Bacteroidota bacterium
GGGTGGGGCCGGACCTTTGTCCTGTTCTCTAACCAACTCATCCCCAACCCCTGAATCCCATGTTTCTCGGACATTTCGGCGTCGCTTTCGGGGCCAAGACGCAGCAGCCCCGCGTGTCGCTGGGCACCTTCTTTCTGGCCGCGCAGCTCGCCGATTTGGTGTGGCCCACGCTCCTGCTGCTGGGCGTGGAGCGGGTGAACATCGTGCCGCACGCCACGGCGGCCAACGCGTTTGACTTCGTGCATTACCCCTTCACCCACAGCCTGCTAGGCGAGTTGGTGGGTGGCCTGCTGCTGGGCCTGCTTTATTGGTTGATAAAGCGCAACGCGAAAGGGGCGCTGCTGGTGGGCCTGCTGGTGCCGAGCCACTGGCTGCTCGATTTGGTGGTGCACACCCCCGATTTACCGCTGTATCCCGGCCAGTCGCCGCTGCTGGGATTGGGGCTGTGGAACCATCTGGCCATTACGCAGGTGGTGGAGTTTGCGCTGCTGGGCTGGGGGCTGTGGCTGTATGTGCGGCGCACGCAGGCCCGCAACGGCGTGGGGCGCTACGGCCTGCTGGGGCTGGTGGCTTTTTTGGTGCTGTCGCACCTGGCCAGCATCTTCAGCCCGCCGCCGGCTTCGGTGGCGTTCATTGGCTGGGGTGGACAGCTGCTGTGGCTGCCGGTGCTGCTGGCTTACTGGGTCGATGGCAACCGGGAGCCTAACGCCGAAACGCGCCCGGCGTTTGCCCCGTCCATTTCTTAAAGGAGCGCACGAACACGCTCGGCTCGGAATAGCCCAGTAGAAACGCTACGTCGGTGATGCTGAGGTGGGGCTCGCGCAGGTGGCGCTGGGCGAGGTCACTCCGAACGCCATCCAGCAGTTGCTGGTAGGTGTGGCCGGCTTCCTTGAGCTTGAGCTGGAGGGTGCGCACGCCCAGGCACAGTTGGTCGGCCACAGCGGCCAGCGTGGGCGCTTCGCCCTTTAGCAGACGCACTATTTCGGCCCGCACCCGCTCGGCCAGGGTGGGCGGCTGATGGGTGGGCAGCTGGGCCAACAGTGCCGCCGCGTGCTGCTCGAACAGCGGAAACAACGCCGGATTGGCGTGCAGCACCGGCCGCGCCATGGTGGCCGCATCGAAGGCAATGGCCGTCATGGGGGCATCAAATTCCAGGTTCTTCGTGCCAAAAGCCTTTTCGTGTTCGGTAACCTCGGCGGGGCGCGGGTAGGCCAGGCGCACGGCTAGCGGCTGCACGGGCTGGCCGCTGAGCGTGGCGAAAGCGGCGAGGTAGATGGACAGCTCCGAGTTCAGCACATACTGCGTGTGTACGATGGCCGCGCTGGTCAGCTCCAGATTTAGCCAGACTGCGCCGGGCCATTCGGCAGCCGGGGCCTGCAAGGTGCGGACGCCCTGGCAGGCCACATCCTGGTAGCGGCACAGCTGCGCGATGGCCGCGCCGAGCGTGGGCGCGTGCATCAACACGTAGGCCAGCGTGCCAGCGGCAGTGAAATCGATGGCGCAACCGAGGTGCAGGTCGAAGTAGGGGTCGCGGGTGGCTTCCATCACCAACGGCCACAGGCGTTGGATGGTGGCGATGGGCACGCGGGCATCGGGGTTGCCGGCCGTGGCGGCGGGGTCGAAGCCCACGGCCTGGCTTAGGGCGGGCACGTCGGCCCCATACTGGCCGGCCACCCACAGTAGCAGGTTGAGCGAGGAAGCGGCGAGGGTGTCGGGCGGGGTCATCGGTGAGAAAATCTGGGTGCAATTACGGCCCGGACTCCGAACCAAGCACGGGCGGGGCTGTTTGCCTGGTGGCGGGTAGCGCGAACGTTCAGTGTGCGATTTTACCCGACGCATTCGCGGACTAAAAGCCCGCGCTACACTCCGCCGCTTGTTTCTGAACTTTGCCCCAATGAATACTCTTGCCTCCCCTGCCCGCCGCGTTGGCGTTTTGCTCGTCAACCTGGGCACGCCCGACTCGCCCGAAACGCCCGACGTGCGTCGCTACCTCAACGAATTCCTCACCGATGGCCGCGTGGTGGATATGCCGGCCGCCATTCGCTACCCGCTTTTCCGGGGGCTGGTGGTGCCGCTGCGGGCTCCGAAATCGGCCAAGATTTACAAGGAGCTATGGACGGAGCGGGGCTCGCCGCTGCTTTTCCACGGGCTCGATTTGCAGGCCCGGCTGAAGGAGGTGCTGGGCCCAGGCTACGTGGTGGCCTTCGGGATGCGCTACCAGAAGCCCAGCGTGGAAAAGGCGCTGGAGGAGCTGCGCGCCGCTAATGTGGAGCGCATTATCGTGCTGCCGCTGTTTCCGCAGTACGCCTCGGCCAGCACGGGCTCGGTGCAGGAGAAGGTGATGGCCATTGTGAAGGACTGGTGGGTGGTGCCCAGCATCAGCTTTATCAGTCAGTTTGCCACCGACCCGGGCTTCATTGCCACCATTGTGGCGCGCGGCCGGGCCGAAATGGATAAGCAGCACTACGACCACATCGTGTTCAGCTACCACGGCATCCCGGAGCGCCATGTCAAGAAAGGCGACCCGACTAACTACTGCCGCTTCGGCAGCTGCTGCGATACGCTCACGCCCGCTAACCAATATTGCTACCGCGCCCAGTGTTTCGCCACCTCGCGTCTCGTAGCAACTGGCCTGGGCATTGGCCCCGAGCAATACACGGTGGCGTTCCAGAGCCGCCTGCAAAGCCGCCTGCGCGACCCCTGGCTGCAGCCCTACACCGATGAGGCGCTGAAGGAATTTCCCGCCAAGGGCATTCTGAATGTACTGGCCTTCTCCCCCGCTTTCGTGGCCGATTGCCTGGAAACGACCATCGAAGTGGGCGAAGAATTTAAGGAACTGTTTGAAGAGGCCGGCGGGAAGCACTGGCAGCTGGTGCCATCGCTGAACTCGGAGCCGCAGTGGGTAGAGGCCGTAGCCGATATGCTACGACGGAACTAGTGGTGCTCGGCAGGCCGGGTGTTCATTACCAAGTGTATACCGACCTGCACTACGAATGGGTTCACGCTATTGAGGCGCGTGTAGGGACCCAGAAAACCCTGGATGCCGAAGCTACTCGAAAGCGCCAACCAGCGCTGTAGCTGCCAACTCATTATGAATGTGGGCTGTATGAAGGTTGAGGTGTGGCCGGCGTAATCAAACACCTGCGTTCGACCGCTGCTGCTGAAAGTGCGTACCTCGTTTAATTGGTGGTAATAGGTTTGACCTACCCGCATGCCAATGCCCCAGCTTCGGTTACCATTAAGCAAAATGACTGTGGGCTGCACGTAGGCGTACATGTAGCCCACAGCAAATGCCGAGCTTGTGCTCAAGCTGTCTGCTGAGCCGCACTCGAAGCAGCCGTTGCCGCCCGAAGCACCGCGACCATGCGTCAAGCCCGCGTGCGTACCCAGCAGCCAAAACCCGTTGGGCGAGTGGTAATAATAGCCCAATCCCAGTTCGGCAGCTCGAAAGCCGTTACCCTTTCCTGGGTACCGGGAGCTCAGCAGCGAAGTATTCAGCACGAGGTGCTCGGTAAGCTGATACCCAAGCTGCAGCTCGGTCCCGTTCAGGCCAGTGGAAAAGCGAGCTTCTGCTTGGCCGCGGTCGCGCACCACGGGTATATAGGGCGTGTGAGGGGCCAAGGTAACGGCGCAGCCAGCCAGCAGCCCAGCCCCAATCAACAACAGTAATGGCTGCTTCATGTAGACGGGAGTTCTTTTCCTCAAATAAGGTTGCGCAGCGTGGCCTTAGCCCCGCCGCTGGTAAAACGCACCCGCGTCGTACGAGTCCTGCTCGTAGAAGCGCGAGGTGGCGGCCGGCTCTTTGCCCAAAGCCCGCAACATGGTCTCTTCGTATTCGCGGGTAATCTGAATTTCGGTGTAGGGAGGGTAGTGCAGCACCGATTCGGCGTTGAGCGCCGGCACAAACACGTTGTCGCCATCCTCATCCAGCGAAGCGGCCCCAATGGGCAGCAGAATGTGGTTTTCGTGCTCGTTGATTTGGAAACGGGAATCTAGCTCCACATCGAGGTAGCGCACTTTCAGGGCTTCCACGTCCACAATCAGCTCTTACACCGTGCCTAAGGCCTGGCCATCGTTACCGCGCACGGTCCAGCCG
>JALYUH010000451.1 GCA_030853985.1 Bacteroidota bacterium
TAAGAAACGGCGGAAAACTTCCGCTGCTGTTATCAATCGAACCGGCTTTTTTACCTGGCGAAGCCGGTATCTGCTGGTTCTCTGAGGAGCCGTAGTTTCTGGCTTCAAATACTGCCTGGAAAACCACTGATTTCTTATTGAGGAACAAGTCTTATGAATGAGCTTGCAAACCTGGCGCGAATCGTGACCTCGCGCCGGCTGGCGGTCCTCCCGATTATTGACTTGGACCAAACGACTGACAGCCGCGAAAGCCAGCTCGTGGATATGCTGCTGACGGGAGCAGCCCGCACGCAGGTGCAGGCCGCCAAAGCCTTGTATGGCCAGGGAACGGCCGCCAACTTAGTGGCAATGAAACGCTTGAGAAGCCGCGTGCAGGCCAAGCTGCTCAATCACCTCTACTTTCTCGACCATGGCGACCCGCTCAGCCTGGTATCGCGCCGCTACCAAATGGCCTGCCTGGACTTACTGCACAAAGGCATTGCGCTCTACACCGAAGGCGACTACGTGCTGAGCCAGCGCCTGCTGCGCCGCTGCCTGACGGAGGCCGTAGCGGGCGAATTCACGCCCTACGCCGTGCAGAGCGCCCGCCAGCTCTGCACCATCTACGCGCAGCTGAACAAGCCGGTACCCTACCGCCGGGCCGACCTGTTGCTGCTGGAAGGCCTGCGGGTGCAGCAGCTCGAGGATGAGGCCGAACGCCTGTACACCAGCACGCTGCTCACGATGTCGGGCCCGGTGAAGGGGCGGCGGGCGCTGTTGCCGCAGATGCCCGAGCGCCTCCAGCAGCTGGAGGCGCTGCACCGACGGGCCAAGTCATTCAGCACTTTTTTCCTGCTGTACCGGCTGCGACTGATGCACGAGGAGCTGGTGGGCAACTTTGCCGAGCTCATTCGCCTGACCGGCGCGGCTACCCGCCAGTACCGCCAGGGCAAGCTGAACCCCCGGCGCTTCGACCCGCGCTTCAATGCCTTTGCCAGCATCACGGCCTACTTGCGGGGCCGGCAGCCGGCCAAGGGCCTGCGCCTGGCCCAGGAGGGCATTGGCCTCTTTGCCGCGTCGTCGGGCAACTGGTTTATGTTTCAGGAAAACCATGTGCTGCTGGCCCTGCACAGCCGGAAGTACGACTACGCGCAACAATTATTAGCGCAGGTTGCGCAAAACCCGGCCGTGGCCAAGCTCCGGCCGGCCGACGTGGAGCGCTGGGATTTGTACCGGAGCTACGCCGATTTCGTGGCGCCACCGGCCCAGCCAGCCGCCACGCTGCCGGCCAAATGGGCCCTGCTACTGCCCGAATACAGCCGCGACAAAAGCGGGCTGAACCTGGCTATTCTGGTGCTCCAGCTGCTGCACCAGCTGCGCCAGCACAACCTCGACGAAGCAACGGTGCGCCTGGAGCGGCTACGCAAATACCAGCAGCGGCACCTGCACGCCGACTGCTCCCCGCGCAGCCGCCTGTTTCTGCGCCTGCTGCGCGGCTTAGCCGACACCAGCTTCGACCCCGCCAAAGCCCGCCAACGCGGGCGCGCCACCCTGGAAACCCTGAGCCATACCCCCAACCCCGGCGAAGCTTTCGCCGAAGTCGAAATCATCCCCTACGAGCATTTGTGGGAGCTACTGCTGCACCAGCTGGGCACGGCGAAAAGGTGAAGTGACCTCAGAAAAGCCGCTCAACCGTAGTGCAAACCACGGCGAAACATATTTGACTCAGAACCAACGCTTTCGTTCAGGTGTACTATCGAGGTAGGGATGCTTCGCGCTGCATGCCGGGCTGGTGTTCCGGCCAACTCTTCCCCCCTGCCCGCGCTAAAACAGCACCGCCACCTGCATGCGGCCGGTGTGCACGGTGTTGAGGCTGCTGGCTTTGCGGCCGTCGTAGGCCAGCGTCACGTTCAGGCCGTTGCTGAGGCGCTGCTCCACGTTCAGGTTCCAGGTGAAATTGCTGCCGGGGCGCAGGGCATTAAGGATTTCGATGGCCACCACGGAGTTGAGCGCGGCCGGGGCGGCATCAAATTTTACGCGGGTGTAGTGCGTGGTGGCCGACACGGTGCGCTTGCTCACCTGGCTCAGGCGGGCTTCGAGGCCCAGGTCGTCGAAGATGCCAGGGTGGATTTCAGCGGGCGTGGGGGTTGGCAGGGTAGGCAGCGTGGCGAGGGTGTTTTGCTTTTGGGTGTGGGCGTAGGTGCCGGTGAGGCGCAGGGCGGGCGTGGGCTGGTAGCTGATTTCGGGCTGCACCGTGTAAATCAGCAGGCGGTAGTTGCGCAGGGCGAGGTAGTCGCTGCTGGCTTCGCGGATGTCGCGCGCGGCCGTGAGGCGGCCCGTGAACGTGGTGGCCAGCGTGCGGCGCAGCAGCAGGCTCTGGGTGCTCAGGTTGCGCAAATCGAAGCCCTGCACGAGCTGGGTTTTCTGCTGGGTTTGCTGAAAGGTGAGCTCGGCTCCGAAAATCGGATTTGAGCGGTTGAAGTACAGCGTGTTCCGAAACAGCTGGTTGAAAGCCAGCAGCTGGGCATCTGCCTTGTCGAAGCTCAACGGGCTGAGGCGCTTGAGCACCGAGGGGTCCGTCGTGCGGCGGTCCACGGTGATGCTGGTGAGCGTGGCGAAGCGCGAGGCCACCGCCCGCCAGCCGCCCGCTTCGCGCCAGCCGCGCGGCGCGGCCGTGGTGAGGCGGTAGGCCAGCCGGTTGGTGTAGGCCGTGACGTAATCCGTGGTCGGCAAATACACCTTGATGAAGGTGCGGTACTGCGCGTCGGGCGTCTGCGCCTCGAAAAACTCGTCTTTCTGCTGAATTTTGTCCCCGTTGTTGTCCCGCCAGTAGTGAGTGCCCTGCCCGGCCGGCACGGCCAGAAACGAGTAGTCGCGCTTGAGCTCGCGGCCGGTGGCAATGCTGTAGTTCAGCTCCGAGCGCACCTGGTTTTGCAGCAGCCCCACGTTATAAAACAGCTGCCCGAGCACCGTGCGGTTGCGGGCCAGGCCCAGCGAGTCGAGGTCGCGGTAGGTGCCCAGCACGCGTACGTCCTGGTTTTTGCCCAGCCGGCTGGCCAGCGTGCCCTGCCAGGTTTGGGCGGTGCCGCGCCGCTGCAGTTGGGTCTGCTCGCGGTTGGGGGTTTGGTCGCGCCGGTAAGTGTAGTCGAGCCGAAACTGGGTGCGGGCCGAGTCGCGGCTCTGAATAAAAACGTCGTGCTCATCAAAATAATTGGCCGAGCGGATGGTATCGGTGCGGGTCGAGCTCACCAGGTTTTTGTCGAAGCGGTAAGCGTAGCCGGGCACCACGCGGCCGCCCACGTAGCGCCCCGTGGCCTCGCCCCGCGCCCAGTTCGAGCTGAAGCGCCCGGCCTGCGAGTTGAGCAGAAACAGCGAGCCGCGCATTTGCAGGTTGCCCACCTGCTGGGCCGCGTCGAGCCAGTGCTGCACGCCGTTTACTTCGCCGGGCCGGAAGCGGCGGCTTAGGCGGTAGTTCACGCTGTGGTTCAGGTCGCGGCTGGCCCCCACGCTGAAGTTGAAAATATTGTCCTCGCGGGCTACGGCGGCCGCGCCCACGTTGGCCGTGTTGCTCACGTTGCTCCAATTGCGGTCGAATTCGATGTCGCGGTAGCGGTCAATCGGCGCAAAGCGCTTGCCGGTGTACTCGTAGTCCATCGTGGAACGCAGGCGGTAGCCGCGCAACGCACCTGCCCTGGCCAGGGCGGCCGGCAGGCGACGGTCCTGCACCACGTAGCCCACCCGAAAAGCCCCGTCCTGGTCGGTCACCGGCGAAAAGCGGTTACGGTCGAGCCGCGAGCGGGCCGCGTCCATGAACACCGTCGTGCTGCTGTCGACCTGCACGCTCACGCCCACCGTAGCCATCTGCTTCAGCAGCGGCGTCGGGATGCGGCGCACGGGCAGGTAACGGCCCTGGCGCACGCCCGCCACCGGGGCCACGTACTTATACACCCGGCCGTTGCTGGGCAGGTCGGCCACGTCGGTCGAGAGGATGTAGTCGCCGCGGCCCTGCCCCACGTCGGTGAAGCGCACCGAGTACACGCCGCGCAGCGTATCGGCCCCCACCGCCCGGCCAAACTGCCCGGTGCGCGGGTCGCGCCGGTACAGCACCTGCGAGCGCGAGTAGTTCACCGAGTCGCCGCCCGCCACTTCGGCCACGGCCACGTTGCCGGCGCGGCGCAGCTGTTTCAGCACCGTGGTATCGTTCAGGTTCAGGTTGAGGGCGTTGTTGGGGTTGTCGGCTTCCTGGTAGAAGTTGCCGTGCACGCTCAATCGGCCCAGCTGCTGGTAGTGGCTGGCGGCCACCAGCGAACGCGAATAATTAAGGTCGGAATACTCGAAATCAATCTTGATGCGCGAATTGCGCGTGATGAGGTGGCGCGGCGTGAACGTGATTTCGGCCAGGTTGTAGTCGATGGTGTAGTCGGCATCGAAGCCCCGGGTTTGCAGGCGGCCGTCGAGGTACACCTTCTCCGAGTTGGCGAGCACGATGATAAACTGCTCGCCGTTGGGCCCGCTGAGGCGGTAGGGCCCCTGCACGTTCTCAATCGGTGGCACGTCGAGGCTGGCGAATTTGCCCTTGGCCACCCCGCCCGCGATGGCCGTCGACGAGCGCCACACCAGGCCTTTGCGCACACCGCTGCTCGTCACGGTGCTGCCCGCCAGCGGGGCCTGGTCGCCGAGCGGCAGCGACGGGGCCACGCCGGGCACCTGCCGGTTGGGGTCCGTGAGCTGGGGCTGGCTGATGGCGGGCGGGTTGAGCGTGGCCGGCGACGGCCCAGCAATGCCACCGCCCGGCACCTGCCCGGCCACGCCGTTCAGGAAAGTGGCGTTGGCCACACCCTGGGTCGCGCCGTAGCCCGACAGGCCCACGATGGGCGGACCGAAATTAGCCTCGGCGGCCGCACCCTGGATGTTTTTGTAGTAGCGCAGGAAGTAGTCGGGCTTGTTGCGCAGCACCACGTCGCCGGCCGTCAGGTTCCAGATGGGGTTGGTGAGGGTGAGGTAGATTTTGTCGAACTGCTGCAGCTGCTGGGTATTGCCCTCGGGCTGAAACGGCACATTCTGGTCCGAAATAGCAGCCGTGAGGTGAATGTTCTCGGCCAGCTGGCCTTCCAGCTGCAGGTTCAGGGCCGAATTCACGAATACGTTTTGAGTGTTGCCAAAGCTTAACCCGCGCGACAGGTTGCCCGTTTTGCTGATGCCCGGCGTGTTCAGAATCTGCTCCTTCACCGAGAAATCCTCAAACCGCATGGCTCCCTGCCGAAACCCAATGCTGTCCATCAGGCTGCGCGGCCGGCGAAACCGCGCCGCCGTGAGCCGCAGCGGCAGCACCCGGTAGCACACCAGAATAGAATCGGCCAAGCTGCCCGCCGGGGCCGGCCGCACCCAGCGGAACCGGTCGGTGCGCCCGTCATAATCCATCCCCTTATTCCCACTGA
>JALYUH010000164.1 GCA_030853985.1 Bacteroidota bacterium
CCCGCGCCCAGCTGCAGGCCCGCGCCGGCCAGCCCGCCTTCGGTGCGGGCCGCGTCGCGCAGGGCGCGCAGCTTTTCCAGCCCGGCGTAGTCCAGGCCCCCGGCGGCGGCGGCCTGCGTGTCGGCCACCACGTTCGATATCTGACCGATGCGCCGCTGCGTGCCCTGGTCAAACACGGTTCCGTTGATGCGAAAGTCCGTTAGCTCGAAGCCCAGCGTCGCAAAATCGTCCGCCAACTCCTCGCGCAGCGCGGCCGAGAGCGCGCCCAGTTGGGCATCGAGCTGCTGGTACGAAAACTGCGCGCCCGCCAGCTGCGTGGCCAGGGCCTGCGTGAGGCGGCTTTGCAGCAGCATTTTGGCTTCCTGGGTGGTGTACAGGTCCTTCAGGCCCGCCACATCCGTCACAAACTGCCGGGCCTCCACCAGCCGAAACGAGAAGTTGCCGTTGGCCCCCAGCTCCACCGGAAACTGGTACACCGGGTCCACGTACTTCACCGGCGCGGCGGTGCCCCAGGGCTGGTTCACGTTTTCGGCGCTGCGGTAGAAGTACACGCGCAGCTTGTGCTCGCTCTCGAAACCCGTGCGCAGCTTGGTGAGCGTGGTGATGAACGGATGGTTGTCCGTTTCCAGGTTGTAGATGCCCTCGGTGGTCAGCACCTCGCTCACGCGGCCCTCGTACACCAACAGCGCCCCCTGGCCGGGCCCCACAATGAGCTTGCTGGCGTTCTTAATTTCGTCGCTGGCCGTGGGGAAGCGGTAGAGCAGCACGCCCGGCTGCTGGTTGGCCCATTCAATAATGACGGACAGCTGATTACGGAAGAAGCTAAAGGCCATAACTAATGCTTTTCGGGGTCGAGGTGATGGAGCAGCTTGCCCTCCGGGCTGATAACGTACGTGTCGCGGTCGCCGCCCAGCACGAAGCCCGCGCTGGTGCGCAACGCCTGGTCGAGGCTACCTTTGGCATCAGTCAGGGGCAGCGTGAATACGATGGCCGCGGTGCGCGCATTCAGGCATTGCAGCGAGAGCGGGCTGTCTTCGGCGGCCGTGGGCCGGAACAGAATCAGCACGTAATCAGTATCGTAATAGCATACGCCCGGATTGAAATACAGCCGGCCGGGCGTGAAGTCGCCGAACGAGAGCACCCGCGCGTCGCGCATGGCGCTGGGCGTAATGAGCAGCTTGCGGTGCGGGTCCGAATCGGTAAAAACGCCCGACCCGCCGTAGTCGTCGTCCCACTCAAACTCGGGCGTGTCTTTGGGGCCGCCGCCATTGTCGCGGTACTGGTATTTAATGAGTTGCAGCTTGTCCTCCGGATAGGTCGAGCCACGGGTGCTGAACGTGAAAGCCGTTTTGGTGGGGCTGCCCGGCCGCAGGCTCCCGAAACCGGTTTGCGCGTCGTACCCCTCGTCCTTGCCGTACACCTTGCGGATGAGCGGGTAGTAGTTCAGCGTGCGCCCCTCATTGGTGAAAACGGTGAAGCCGTCGCCATAGTCTTCGCCCACAAACTCCACGTTGGCCACGCCGCTGGCCAGCGCTGGCTGGCTCCGAAACAGGGTTTTGGTAACATCGGTGGCAGTGTGCCGCACCGGGTCGAGCTGGTACACCGTGGCCTTGTTCAGCACCGCGTACAGCGCCCCGTCGGCAAACCGCTGCAGGGCCACCCGCAACGACGAGTGGCTCGCCGCCACCAGGGGCAGCGGCTGGCTCTTGAGTTCGGCCCCCGTGGCGGCCGCGTAAAAGCTCACGTACAGGCTGTCCTCCCGCAGCCCGGAGTAGCTGCGCAGGCCGATGATGACGCGCTCGGGCCGCCCGCCGGCTCCCGGGTACAGCAGCGACTCATTCGAGTTCCAAGTGTACGGGGCCGGTTTGGTAACCTCCTCTTCGGCCGGCCGGCCGGCCACTACCGAGCCCTGCCCCGGCACGGTCTGGTAGTACGGAGCCGGGTCGCGGTGCAGCAGGCTGCGCAGGCCCCCGGTCATCAGCAGCGCCACCACCGCAACGCCGCCCACCACGGCGGCCCGGGGCCAGCCCGTGAGCTGCGGGGCTGGCCCCGGCTGCTGCCGCACCGTGTAGTTCACGTTAATATCGTCGTTGTCGAGGTAGTACTCAGTGCCGCAGCTTTCGCAGCGAAATACGTCCGGCCGAACCTCCGTTTTCTGAACGCTGCCGCACTTAGGGCACTCAATCGCCTTTATTGATTTGGCCATACTATTGATGCTGCACTGAATGACTCATCTGAAAATCGGGACTGATTACAGTGCGTAAAGAACCATACAAGTAACTGATAAACCCGGTAAAGGCCATCAAAACCAACCATTGATTCGGCTGTTATCGTCAAAATCAGGCGTTTGAAGAAGCCGCGCTGCTCCAAATCGAAGCCCCGGCGGCCCGAGAGTAAGCTGCGTTGCGCTACGGCCCGCCCAAGCGGTGGTTCAATTTCCGGGTCAGCGCTTCGCACCTCTCCGTGAGCCGGTACGTGCTGCCCCGCGCCCGAGGCTATTTCCCGGCCCGCTGCCAATTAATTTCTTGCGCACCCAGCGGCAAACGCCCTCAACTACTTTCACCAGCCTCAACCCGCTGGCTGCCCAATACTGCCCACCACATGAGCATTTCCACAGAAAACCGTCAGACTCCCCTTCTCCTGGGAATTCTGCGCATAAAGCAGATGCGGGGTTGGGGGATGAGGGTAATCGTCTGGGCCCTAATACCCTTGTTGGCAAGCTGCCTCACCCTCCTCAAGCCACGCCACGACTTCGCCACCTATACCCCTGCGCCCGGCCCAGACTATGCTCAGGACAGCCTCTGGGCGGCCCTGCCCACCCGCCGCGACTCAGCCGATGCCGTGCCTTATAAATCCGGCCTGCGCGACGAGCAAGCCACCGCCGCCGCCGACGTTTTCTTTATCCACCCCACTACCTACTATTGGCGCGGTGCCTGGAACGCCGACCTAAGCAAGGAAAAGCTGAACCGCTACACCGACAAAAGCACCATCCGCCACCAAGCCACGGCCTTCAACGCCGCCGGCCGCATCTACGCGCCGCGCTACCGCCAGGCCACGCTCTATTCTTTCTTCGACGAGGAAACCACCAACGGCCAGGCCGCCCTCGACCTTGCCTACGCCGACGTAAAAGCTGCCTTCCAATATTACCTCGCCCACTACAACCAGGGGCGCCCCATCATCATCGCCGGCCACAGCCAGGGTACCGCTCACGCTACGCGCCTGCTCCACGAGTTTTTCGACAAGGACCCCAAGCTGCGCCGCCAGCTCGTGGCCGCTTACCTCATCGGTTTCAAGGTGAAGCCCGACGAGTATCAGACCATTCGGCCCTGCCCCGATTCGCTGGCTACCGGCTGCTTCGTCAGCTACAATTCCGTGGCTACCGGCAACGACTTCCCGCCCTTTCATCCCTTCATCGCCACCAATCCCCTCACCTGGACGCTTGATACACTGCTGGCCCCCGCCACTCTAAACCGCGGCGGTGTCAGTCAGGATTTCGAGCGCATCGACCCGCAGGTCACAGATGCCAAAGTTCATCAGGGCCTCCTTTGGATAACACCGCCCAAGCCCGGCGGCTACCCGCGCTTCCTACTTCCCGGCCGCCCCGAGCTGCGTCACTCCTTCCACATCGCCGACTACGGCCTGTTCTACATGAACATCCGCGAGAACGCTAAGGCGCGAGTGCGAGCGTGGCAAAAGCGCAATTCATAATCTTAATTCGATGAATAATATTTCTGTGCCTCCCGAAGAATTCGTGAAAGAATTCTGGCTTTTGAAGACTCAATATTTGGATTCAGTACTTAATAGTAATGAGTTGTTTGCGCACAAATTGCTTGACAAAATCAACCTGACTGAAGAGCAAAAAACCGCGTTGCCGGAATTTCTGGATTCAATGCTGACCGATGTTCTGTATACAGTTCTGCTTGGTTTAGATGGAGCTGCTCAGATAGGTAAGAAGCAAGTAATGTATAATGTGCTTGACGAGGACGGTAACAAAATATGTGGTGAATTGGGAGAGGTTGAGGCATTCGCTTACGAATACTTTCACAACCAAAAGCAATAAAAAAAGCCCCGTCGGCATTATGCCAGCGGGGCTTTCAATTTGGCTAAAAACGGCAATTAAGCGCCGATAGCCACACGCTTGAAGTCCGAAACCGTCATGCCTTTCGACTTGCTGTCGAGCAGCTGGGCGATGGTCATCGAGTTGTCTTTCACGAACTCCTGGTTCAGCAGGGTATTGTCCTTGTAGAACTTGTTGAGCTTGCCCATGGCAATTTTTTCCAGCATCGCCTCGGGCTTGCCTTCGGCGCGGGCCTGCTCTTTGCCCACTTCAATCTCACGCTCAGCAACCGAAGCATCCACCCCGTCTTTGTCAACGGCAATGGGCTTCATGGCTACGATTTGCATGGCTACGTCGCGGCCCACGGCAGCAGCGTCGGCGTCGCCCACGTTCTTCAGGCCCACGAGTACGGCCTTCTTGTTGTCGGAGTGGATGTACGAGGCCACTTTCTCGGCGGTCAGCGTCTGGTAAGTTACTTCCAGCTTCTCGCCGATTTTGCCCATCAGGTCGGTTACGTGCTCCTGAATGCTCAGGCCATCCGACGCCTTAGCGGCCATGATGTCCTCTTTCGTACCAGCATCGATGCGGATGGCGGCATCCAGAATTTGCTGGGCCAGCTCGCGGAAGTTCGCCACTTTGGCTACCGATTCGGTTTCGCAAGCCAGCGCCACCAGTTTGCCTTTGGTGCCGTCTTCGCTCACGTTCACCAGCACGAGGCCTTCCGACGTCTCGTTGTCAGCGCGCTTGTCGGCGATTTTCTGGCCGTGCTTGCGCAGAATGTCGCGGGCGGCTTCGAAGTCGCCATCGGCTTCTACAAGGGCTTTTTTGCAATCCATCATGCCCGCACCGGTCATGGTGCGGAGCTTATTTACGTCTGCGGCGGTAATAGCGGCCATTGTGAGTAGGGAGTTGTAGAGACGCAAATTTGCGTCTTCCGTTGAACAATTTATTTACAACATGCGGCCGATTCCGTGCTGGCTGGAGACGCAAGTATGCGTCTCTACATCGGCCTGAAAGCAAAAAGAAAAAGGGAACCTCCGGAGCCTAGACTACGCGAAGGTTCCCTTTTTTCAAAGAGCTAAGAAGGGATTATTCTTCGTCAGCAGCCGTCTTTTCAGCAATAGCAGCCTCGTCGGCTTCCTTGCGGTCGGCGTCCTCTTTGTCAACTTTACGCTCCGACAGGCCGTCTTCGATGGCCTTGCCAATCACGCCAACAATCAGTTGGATAGATTTCGAAGCATCGTCGTTGGCAGGAATCGGGAACTGCACCAATTCGGGGTTGGAGTTCGTGTCGCAGATAGCGAAAACCGGGATACCCAGTTTAGCAGCCTCTTTCACGGCGATGTGCTCGCGCTTCACGTCGATAACAAACAGGGCAGCGGGCAGACGGCCGAGGTCGGCGATACCGCCGAGCACGCGGTCGAGCTTCTCGCGCTCACGCTGCATCATCAGTTTCTCGCGCTTTGCCAGGGCGGCGTAAGCGGTGTTCTCTTTCACCATCTTGTCGATGGTGGCCATCTTCTTCAGGCTCTTGCGAACCGTGGCGAAGTTGGTGAGCATGCCGCCCAACCACCGGTCGGTCACGAAGGGCATCTTCAAACGCTCGGCTTCCGTGGTTACGATTTCCTGCGCCTGCTTTTTCGTGGCTACGAACATGATTTTGCGGCCGCTTTTCGCGATGTTGCGAATAGC
>JALYUH010000516.1 GCA_030853985.1 Bacteroidota bacterium
GCAGTGCCCACCAGGCCGTGCCGCCCGCCAACGTGCGGGGCATAGCCGGGCGGCGCGCCATCACGCGGGTGGGCAACTGGTCGAAGTAGTTCGCCGGCGGCGCGCTCAACGGCGGCAGGGGCCGCCGGGGGTGCGCGTCGAGCTTGAAGGCAGTTTTCATGGCGGTTGGATGAATAGGACCCGGCAACGTTTAACCCGGTCCGGAAAAAATCTTACCTGCTGGCGCGGGTCACGTAGTCCTCCACCTTTTTCACGGCGTGGTGGTAGCTCGCCTTTAGGGCACCCACGCTGGTGCCGGTCACCTCGGCCATCTGCTCGTAGGGCATTTCGTCGTAATAGCGCAGGTTGAACACCAGGCGCTGCTTGTCAGGGAGTTGCAGGATGGCCTTTTGCAAAGTCAGCTCGATTTCGTCGCCGGCCAGGGCGGGGTCGGCCTCCAGCTTTTCGGCCAGCTCGGCGCCCACATCGTTCAGGGGCAGCAGGAACTTGCGGCGCTTGCTGCGCAAAAAACCCAGGCACTCGTTGGTGGCAATGCGGTAAATCCAGGTGAAGAGCTGGGCGTCCTGGCGGAAGTTTTCGAGGTGCTTCCACACCTTGATGAACACGTCCTGGGTGAGGTCGTCGGCGTCGTCGTGGTCCACCACCATCTTGCGCACGTGCCAATAAACCTTCCGCTGGTACTTGCGCACCAGCTGGTTAAACGCCACATTGCGACTGGCGGGGTCCTGGAACTTGAGGAGGATTTCGTGGTCTTCCAAACGCGAATGAAATCTTGCCTGGTTGGCGGAGGCAAAGGTTGGACGCCCCGGCAAAGGTCACGTTTAATTTCGTTCGCAAAATAATCTGTTTAAATGCGCTTCTGAGACGTGTATCTGCGAACATGCACCGTCGAACCTTCGGCTTGCCGGGCATCAGTGCCTGCGCTTTTTAGCATATTCATACTTCGCTATTATAATGCCTCCGAAGGCCGTTCGCCCGGCCCGCAATACCTGCTCTACATGAACCGCCACCGCGAATCGTCCGTTGCCATGGGCAAGGAGGAATTCAAGCGCCTTGGACACGAGTTAATCGATACCATCGCCGAATTCATCGACACCATCCGCGAACGTCCGGTGACGACCGGCGAATCACCGGGCCAAATCCGACAGGTGCTGGGCCACGCCGCGCTGCCCGAGCACGGTACCCCGGCCGAAGCCTTGCTGGCGCGCGCGGCCGACCTGGTACTCAACCATTCGCTGCTCAACGGCCACCCGCGATTTTTGGGCTACATCACGTCGTCGGCCGCCCCCCTGGGGGCATTGGCCGACTTGCTGGCGGCGAGCGTGAACCCCAACGTCGGTGCCAACATTCTGAGCCCGATGGCCACGGCCATTGAACAGCAAACCATCGGCTGGCTGGCTGAGCTTATCGGGGTTCCGCCCGGCTACGGGGGCGTGCTGGTGAGCGGTGGCAACATGGCCAATTTCACCGCCTTTCTGGCCGCCCGCACTGCCAAGGCCTCCGCGCGCCTGAAGGCAGAAGGTTTGGTCGGCACTGGCCAGTCGCTGGTAGTGTACTGCCCCGGCACCACGCACACTTGGATCGAGAAGGCAGCCGTTCTGTTCGGTCACGGCACCAACGCCATCCGCTGGATAGCTACTGATGCCGAAAATAAAATGGACACCACCGCCCTGCAACAGGCCATTGCCGCCGACCTGCACGCAGGCAAAACCCCGTTCCTGGTGGTGGGCACGGCCGGCGACGTGAGTACCGGCGCGGTAGATGACCTGCGGGCCATTGCCGGTATCTGCCGGCAGTACGGCCTATGGTTTCACATCGACGGGGCCTATGGCATGCCAGCAGCGGCGGTGCCCGCCTGCCGGGCCCTGTTCGACGGCCTAGAGGAGGCCGACTCCATTGCCCTGGACCCCCACAAATGGCTATACAGCCCGCTCGAAGCCGGCTGCACGCTGGTCAAAAATCCGCAGCATTTACTCGACGCCTTCAGCGCCTACGCTGCCTACTATAATTTTGATAGCCCCGATGGCGAAGTGCCAACCCATAATTATTACGAATTCAGCCTGCAGAATTCCCGGGGATTCCGGGCGCTAAAAGTATGGCTTGGGCTACAACAAGCCGGCCGCAACGGCTACGCAGAGCTTATTAGCCAGGACATGGCCCTTGCCCAACGCCTCTACGCGCAGGCCGCCGCCCACCCGGAGCTGGAACCCGTCACTCAAAGCCTGAGCATCAGTACGCTGCGCTACGTTCCGAACGAGTGCCACGACAGCCGCCCCGAAACGGAAACCTACCTGAATGCCTTGAACGAAGCGCTGCTTAATAACCTGCAACGCGGCGGCGAAGTGTTTTTATCAAATGCCGTGGTAAAGGGCAAGTACTGCCTGCGGGCCTGCGTGGTTAATTTTAGAACTACTGCGCAGGATATCGAAGAAATCATTAAAATAGTCGTCCGGGAAGGCCGAAATACGCACCACCAACTTCAGCAGCAAGGCACCGCCGCAGCTGTTTAAGAACCTATTCAAAAGAATAAATAAACCACCCTGCTTTGATAAGCCCAGCGAGACGTTCAATTTTATTCGGCTAAGAGATTATCTGAATAAGCGATAATCAAGAACGGTTATGCTCACTTGCGCACGTGCCAATAAACCTTTCGCTGATACTTGCGCACCAGCTGGTTAAACGCCAGGTTGCGCGAAGCCGGGTCTTGGAACTTGAGGAGGATGTCGTGGTCTTCCAAACGCGGAGGCCGGGCTTACGAGGTGGGTGTGCGGTTGGATGGCCGCAATGGGGCAATTTTAAGCCGCGGGCAGAAGAATGTCGGCGCGAGTTGAAAGTCCGTTTAGTAAATATGTATATATTAAATTGTATATTTACTAAACGGACTTTATTTTCAACTAATCGACCGACCCTATGAATCCCACGAACCCCAACAAAGCCCTCTGGGAAAAAGGTGATTTCACGCAAATTGCCGAAACTATGCGCCACAGCGGCGACGAGTTGGTGGACAAGCTTGGCATCGGCAAAAACATGAAAGTGCTGGACCTGGGCTGCGGCGACGGCACCACGGCCATTCCCGAAGCTCAGCGCGGTGCCGAAGTGCTCGGGGTCGACATAGCCAGCAACTTGGTAAATGCCGGCAACAAGCGGGCTGTCGCCGCGGGCCTGGCCAATTGCACCTTCCAGGAAGGCGACGCCTGCGACCTGAGCGAGCTGCCCGACCACTCCTTCGACCGGGTGGTGAGCGTTTTCGGGGCCATGTTTGCCCCCAAGCCGTTCGATGTGGCAAAAGAAATGGTGCGGGTGACGAAGCCCGGTGGAAAAATCGTGATGGGCAACTGGATTCCCGGTGACCCTACCGTGGTGGCGCAAATCCTGAAAATCAGTTCGGCCTACACGCCGCCGCCCCCAGAGGGCTTTATTAGCCCAATGACCTGGGGCATCGAGCGTAATGTGGTGGAACGGTTCGGCCTGGCCGGCATCCCGCCAGAACACATCAACTGCGAGAAAGACACATTCACGTTCGTGGCGCCCTATTCGCCCACTGAATTGATGAGCGTGTTTAAAAACTTCTACGGCCCTACCATGAACGCCTTCGACGCGGCCGAAAAAATGGCAAATCGGCGGACTTGCAGCAAGAACTAACGGACCTGTTCAACAGCCAGAACCTGGCCACTTCGCCGGGCACCACCACCATCCCGGCCACGTACCTGCGGGTTACCGTGAGCTGCTAACCACGGGCGCGCAGCTGCCACCCCAAGCTTGAGCCATTTGTTGCAATACCCAAAAGGGCGAGCCCCGCCCCTACATCCACTGGCTCCGAAACTGCACTAGGTGGGTTAACAATTCCTGCCCCAACTGGCCGGGGTAGCGGAGCACCGCGGCCAGTTGGGGCCATGCTGCTTACCGCTAAGGCCTATCAATGAATAGGCCCGCCAGAAGCACTAGTCGCTTTGAGACACGCCAATAACATGAAGCTGTTCCCGTCGATGATGGCCGAGCTGCTGAAAAGTGGCGAGCTATGCATGACCGGGGTGAAGACCCAGGCTACGCCCGCGCTACGGTAGGCAACGGGGCGGTACGGCCGTTGAAGCGCGGGCCTAACCAAGAAAGCTAACCCGGCGCAAAGCTCCTTACCTGGGGCCCTATTTCTGCCGCAGGTGCTGCTGCACGGCTTCCGCCGCGGCGCGGTCGAGCGGGTGGTGGAGTTGGTACACCAGCTTTTCCACCAGTTCCGGGTCGTCGCGGTGGAACTGCCGAATCAGGGTTTCGGACGGCACGTACAGCGCCAGGCCCCCAACTGCCGCAATGGCCACGGCAAACCAGCTTAGGCGTTGCCTGAATGCGGACATCACCACCACCAACGCCATGGTGGCCACGCCCACCACGAGCATGGTGTTGCCACTGTTCCAGTTCATCAGCTTGAACAGGGTGCCCATCAGCGTCACCGCCGCGCTGATGCCCGTCACCTTGCGCAAGTAGTCGTCCAGGAACGAAGCGGTAGTAGCAGGGGTTTCTCCGTCCGCCGCGGAAGCACCCTGCCAGTACGACCGCATAAAATACACCGCACTTAGGGGCCCCAGCCCCAGCATCAGCAAATAGCTGCCGGCGGGCACCAGGGCCCATTTGGCAGCCAGGCCGAGCAGGGCCGCGGGCCACGCCAGCTTCTCGGCCGTGGCCAGTTGTTTGTCCCAGTTGTCCATGGCCAGTTGGTTAGTGCCCAAAAAGGCCCAGCGAAGTCGTTTGGCCCGAGCGGATGGTGAAGTTGCGCACGTCGGTAAACTTGCTGCCCAGCGCTGTTTTGGTGCGGAACACGAGGCGGTAGGCCCCCGGCTGCAGGGGCAGGTTGAGCTTGGTGCTGCCGCCGTCGGGCAGGTTGTAAACCCAGGTTTGCGACTCGTCGTTGTTAAGCTGATAAATCGAGCCGTAGCCCTTCAAATCGGCGGTGATGTTGAGCGTGCCGGGCGCCGGGTATGTCACAGCCACCTCCTGGCCCTGGCGGATGCCGACGCGGCGCACCAGGCGCGGCAGCGTCAATACTTCCACGTCGTAGGCGCCGGCCAGCAGCTTCTGGCGGGTGCCGAAGGGAAGGGCCACGGCGGTGCTGGGGGCCCCGGCGGCCCGCACTACGGCCTGCACCGTGCCGTAGGGGTTAGGCGTAAGCTGCGGCGGCTGCAAAAACAGCGTGCCCTGGGGCGTTTTGAACGTCAGCACGTTGGCCTTGCCGGCCTTGATGGGCACGTTGGCCTGGCGCACGGCCGGCACCGTATTTATCACCAGGTCGTAGCTCTGCAGGGCGTCGATGGCCAGCACGTCGGCCCTGCTTTGGGCGTCGCGGTAGTGCACGTAGTTGTACTCGGGCTGGCCGGTCACGTTGTTGACGAACGTGAGGTTGACGTTGCTTTCCACGGGGCGACCGTCGGCGTCGGTGAGGTTCACGGCCACGGTGGTTTTGGCCAGCGTCTGGGCAATCACGTCGTTCATCACCGTGCGGAAGGTCTTCACCTCGGCCGCGTTGTAGTACTGGCCCAGGCATTCGAGCTGCTTGCCAAATTCCTTCTCCGCCCCAATACCAATCACGAACGGCTTCAGAAACACACGCTTGCGCTGCAAATCGAGCGAGGCGGCGCACGGGTCGGCGTTGCAAGATTCCAGGCCGTCGGTGATGAGCAGCAGCACGTTGCGCGCCGTTTT
>JALYUH010000540.1 GCA_030853985.1 Bacteroidota bacterium
TTGCCCGAGGCCGAAATCGAGCGCATTCGGCAGCAGTGCCAGGCCATGTTTCGCACGTTCGGCTTCCAGGTGTACGCTCGGCTCGATGGCTTTGTGGGGCACGATGGCCAGCTGTTTCTCAACGACCCGAACACAACTTCGGGCATGCTGCCGGCTTCGTTCTTCTTCCACCAGGCGGCCGAAATTGGGCTCAATCCGAGCCAGTTCCTCACTTACCTCATCCGCACGTCGCTGGCGGCCCGGCGCCGCGCCGGCCTGCGCCCCGTGAAGCTTGGGGCGCTGCTCGCTAAGCTGGATGCGGCTGTGGCCGGCCGCCAGCACGAGGCCACCGAGCGCATTCGCGTAGCGGTGATTATGGGCGGCTACTCCTCGGAGCGCCACATTTCGGTGGAGAGTGGGCGCAATATTTATGAGAAGCTGAGCTCGTCGGCTAAGTACGCGCCGGTGCCGGTGTTCCTCACCGGCTCGGCCCAGGAGCACCGGCTCTACGTGCTGCCCGTGAACGTGATGCTGAAGGACAACGCCGACGACATTCGCGAGAAAATCGAGCACGCCGAGGCCGGCGAGGCTCCGCACCCTATTCTGGCTCGCATCCGCCAGGAAGCCAGCCAGATAACCAGCACCTACGCCGGGCAGGCGCTGGCCCTGCCGCGCCGCATCTCGTTCACGGAGTTGGCGGGCTTAGCTGATGAAGTTTTCATTGCCCTGCATGGCCGCCCCGGCGAGGATGGCGCGCTGCAAGTGGAGCTGGAAAAGCTCGGGCTGCCCTACAATGGCTCGGGCGTGGCCAGTAGCAGCGTCACCATCAACAAGTTCGAAACCAACCAACGCCTGCGCGCCGCCGGCCTGCTGGTGGCCGAACACCGCATGGCCGCCCGGCTGGAGTGGCAAGCCGACGCCGAAAGCTTCTACCGAAGCCTCGAAACGCAGTTCCCCTATCCCTTCATCGCCAAGCCCGCCGACGACGGCTGCTCCTCGGCGGTGAAGAAAATTAAGAACCGCGCGGAGCTGGAAGCTTTCTGCCAGCTCATTTTCCGCACCGATGAGGACCTCATGCCCGCCCCCGCTGGTGTGCTGAACCTAGGTTTCAAGGAGGAATTTCCGCGCAAGGAGGCCTTCCTGGTCGAAACCCTCATCAGCCGCGAAGGGGCGGCGCACTTCCTCGAAATCACGGGCGGCCTGCTGACTTCTTACGATGAAGATGAACAGCTCGTCATCGAAGTTTTTGAGGCCAGCGAGGCGTTGGCCAATGGGGAGGTGCTAAGCTTGGAGGAGAAATTTCTGGCCGGCGAAGGCCAGAACATCACTCCCGCCCGCTACGATGTGGATGCGGTGGAGCGCCAGCGCATCTCCAACGAGGTGAAGGCCGTGCTGCGCCGCGTGGCCGAAGTGCTCGATATCCAGGGCTACGCCCGGATTGACGCTTTCGTGCGCGTGCGCCAGGAGGGCGAGGTGGAGGTGCTCATCATCGAGGTGAACTCGCTGCCGGGCATGACGCCTGCCACCTGCATCTTCCACCAAACGGCGCTGGCCGGCTACACGCCCTATCAGTTCATCGACCGGATTCTGGAGTTCGGCAAGGAACGGGCTTCTAAAATGGGTAATGGGTAACGGTCGGTGATGAAGGAACGGCGGCCCCGCTGTTTCCAAAAACGACCCTTGAGAACATTAACCGCTGACCATTACTCATTAACCATTAAAAAATGGCTTTCCTCACCTCCAATACTCCGCTCGACGTGGTGAAGCACCTCGTGCTCATCGCCGTGGCGGGCCTGCTGCTCGTGCTGGGCTTTTTCTACGTGTACCTGCCCATGAGCACCCACCACGGCGAAACTATTACGGTGCCCAAAGTAACGGGCATGAACGTAGCCGCCCTGGAAAACTACCTCGAAGAGCGCAACCTCAACTACTTCGTGGACGATTCCAGCTACAGCCCCAACATTCCGCCCTTCACGGTGCTGGTGCAGGACCCCGCGCCGGGCGAGAAGGTGAAAGAAGGCCGCAAAATATACCTGCAGGTGAGCATGAAAAACCCGCCGGTCATCAAGATGCCCAAGCTCACCGACGGCTCCTCCAAGAATGCCATGCTCATCCTCAAAAGCTACGACCTCGTGGTGGGCCAACTGCAGATGGTGCCCGACCTGGCCTCGGGCGCCGTGCTGAAGCAGCTGGTGAACGGCAAGGAAATCGCGCCCGGCGCCCCCATCGCCAAAGGCACGAAAGTGGACCTCGTGGTGGGCGACGGCCAGGGCAACCAGACGTTTGCCGTGCCCAACCTCATCAACATGCCGCAGGATGAGGCCATTACGCTGCTTATGGGCCAGGGCCTGCAAAAGGGCGAAGTGTTCGAGCAGCCCGCCACCGAAGGCCAGGCCACCGGCACCGTGGTGCGCCAGCGCCCCGCCGCCGGCCCCGATGCCACCATCCGCATGGGCCAGCTGGTCGATATCTGGATTGCCAAGTAGTTCCGGGCCTCGGGCCTGCTGCAATTCTCCGCCGCAAGTGGCGCGTGGCGCAGGCCGCGCGCCACTTGCACTTTTTACCCCGCTCCCGTCGTTAGCCTGCCAAACCTTCGCCTTTATGCTGACACCTTTCCGCTTGCTGCGTAGCCGGCTGCCCCGTTTATCGCCGCTGCTGGGCGCGCCCCTGTTATGGCTGGCGCTACTGAATGCCGCCCCGGCGCGGGCGCAGGTCGTGCCCTCGGGTCCCATCAGTGCCGACCCGGGCCGGGCCAGCTACGCCCCCAGCGCCACGCTGAAGGCGCAATACCGCCCGGCAGTTTCCATCGGCCTGCCCTTTTTCGACGACTTTACCACGCCGCTGGAAGGCACTCCCAACCCGAACAGGTGGCTGCCTACCGGCGGCGCTTACGTGAGTAACCGCCTGGCTCCGCTGCCGCCCACGCGCGGCGCGGCCACCCTCGACGGCCTGCGGGCCAACGGCCTGAGCTACGGCCGCAGCTACAGCGGCCAGGTGAACAGCCCCAACGGCGTGCTCGATTCGCTGGTCTCGCAGCCCATCGACCTAGGCAGCCTGGGCACCGGCGACCAGGTGTTTCTCAGCTTTGCCTGGCAGGCGGGCAGCGTGGTGAGCGTGCCCGGCGCGGGCACGCCCAGCAACCCCGTGCGCCTCGAGCTGTTCGTGAAAACCAGCACCGGCACCTGGGAAAGCAAGTGGTTCTACAACGGCCTGCGCCAGCGCACCGGCTTCCGCCAGCAGGTCATCGACCTCAACCAAGCCAAGTACCTGCACGGCAATTTCCAGCTGATGTTCGTGGCCAGCGGCAACACGGCCGACAACAGCGACAACTTCAGCGTAGACTATGTGCTGCTGGACCGGGGCCGCACCCGGGGCCTCACTGATACCACTTTCACTGACGTAGCCACTGGCGCGGGCCTGGCCGGTGGCCTGCCCACGGGCGGCCTGCGCAGCCC
>JALYUH010000027.1 GCA_030853985.1 Bacteroidota bacterium
GTCCTGCGCCAGCGCCTCCTGGTCGGCATAAGCGCGGAACGGGACGGCGGGTGGCAGCGCGGCGGCTTCGCCTCGCACCGCCGCCGAATACAGCTGGCCCAAGTCCTGCAATAAAACCCCCAGCGACCAGCCATCGCAGATGATGTGGTGCGCGGTGAGCGTGAAATGAAACCGACCAGGGCCCAGGGTCAGCAGGCTAGCCCGCCAGACGGGGCCGGCCAGCAGGTCGAAGACGTAGTCGGCGTGCTCGGCGGCGTGGCGCGCCACCGCTGCTTCCTGCGCTTCAGGCGGCTCCGCCGAAAAGTCGAGGCAGGCTAGGGTGATGGGACGTTCGGCCAGCACGCACAGCACGCGGCCATCGGCGCTCACCGTGGTGCGCAACGCTTCGTGCCGCTGGCCCAGCGCCTGCAGCGCGGCCCGCAATGCCTCCTCGTTCAGCGCGCCTTGCAGCCGCAGCGAGACCGACTCGTTGTACGCCCGGCTGGCATCGGCCCCGCCCAGCTGGCCGGCCAGCCAGATTTCGGCCTGCGAGGCGGTGAGCGCGCTCAGATGGGCGATGGCGGGGCCGGCAAACGGGTCGAAATCAACTGCCTGCGCAGCGGGAGCGAGTAAGGGTTCAGCCATCGAATTATGCCAGGCTGAGTTGCAGGTAGTGCCCCGGGCGAACGGAGTCCTGGCTGAACCAGGCGGGGTTGCCGGCCACATCGCGGCCCAGCCGGGCACCGGGCACTGGTGGTTGGTTGAGCACGGCCGACGGGGCCGGCTTGGCGGGCGCTGCCTCCGGCCCCACGGCCCCCCAAAAACCCGCGCCCACCAGCTCGGCCACGCTGGCCGTGAAGGCGGCCACCAGCTGCTCCACATCAGCCAAGGAGTGCGCCGTGGTGAGGAAGCAAGGGAAATTGTCCCAGATATGCACGCCTTTCTCCCGCATCAAAATAAACAGCAGCGCGTGGTGCGGCGATTCGGCCAAGAATTTGATTTTCCACAGCGAGCCGAAGTGCACCACTTTTAGGGGCAGCTGCTGCCGGGCGGCTTCGGCGTTCAGCTGGCGGGCCAGGCTTTCGGTGAGGTCGTTGAGGCCGTTTTGCAGGGCAGGGCTGTGGGTTTTGAGGTGCTGTAGCGCGGCCCGGGCGGCGGCCAATGCCAGCGGGTGCCGCACGAAGGTGCCGGCAAAATACGTGACCCCAACCTCGGGCACCGACGCATCGCCAAACTGCCAGAAGCCCCCATCGAGCGCATCCATAAACGCCCGGCTGCCGGCAATGGCCCCGATGGAAAGCCCGCCCCCGATGACTTTGCCGTAGGTAGCCAGGTCGGCCTGCACCCCAAACAGGGCCTGCGCACCGCCCACATGCGCCCGGAAGCCGGTGATAACCTCATCAAAAATCAGGGCCGTGCCTGCGGCCGCGGTAATGCGGCGTAGCTGCTGCAGGAAGGCCACGGGCTGGAATTCGGGCCGCCGGCTTTGCACCGGTTCCACCAGCACGGCGGCCAGCTCGGCCGCGCGCTCTTCGATGATGCGGAGGCTTTCGTCGGTGCCGTAGTCCAGAATCAGCATGTTCTGCACGGCCTCGGGCATGATGCCTGGCGCGGCGGGCACCGTTTTCAGGCGCTTGGTACCCCGCACAATCACCTCGTCGTTGATGCCGTGGTAAGCGCCGGAGAAAGCTACTATCAGCGAACGGCCCGTGACGGTGCGGGCAATGCGCATTGCCCCCAGCACGGCCTCCGAGCCGGTGTTGCACAGTCCGGCGCGGTCGTGGCCGGTGAGCTCGCAGAGCAGTTGGCTGACTTCGCCGGCCAAAGCATGCTGCGGGCCCACTTCGTAGCCGCTTTCCACCTGCGCGTGCAACGCGGTTTTGATAAAGTCGGGCTGGTGCCCAAACAGCGACGAGCCAAAACCATTGAGCGCGTCGACGTACTCGTTGCCGTCCAAATCCCACAGCCGGCTGCCCGCCGACTTATTGACGACCAACGGATAGGTAACTTCCTTGAGCAGCGGCGAGAACCCCGATACCACGCGCGGGTCGGCCAGGTGGGCGCGGTGCTGCTGCGCGTAGGCTTTGCTGGCGGCCGTTTTTTGGTTGTAGCGCCCGGTAAGCTGCGCCAGAAACGCCTGCTGGCCGGCGGAGAGCGACGTGGAGGCTTGCCGCTCGATGCGGGCCGTAGCGCCAAAAGGCTTGGCTAGCTCCGCGGCCTCTCCAGGGCTTATTTCCAACAGATTAGCGGCCGCCGCCGGGGCCGCCGCGGGCAACGCCGCCGTGGCCGTTGGCAAGGCTGGGGCTGCCGCGGGAGCCGCAATGGCGCTGCCCGGTTGAAGCAGGGCAACCTGCCGGGCCAGCAGTTCCAGCTGCGCGGCAATAAGCCCAATGGCCGAATCGACGCCCGGACTATTGGGAGCAGGCTGGGATGCCGCTCCCCCAGCCACGGCTGGCCCGGCAGGTGCCAGCATGGGCGCGGGCATCAGCGCGGGGGTTGGGGCCGGCAGCTGCTCATCGAGGTAAGACGCCAGTGCGGCGGGCGTGGCCACCGTTTCGTTTAGCTGCCGGAAGGTAATGGGAACGTTAAACTCTTTTTTGAGCGTGAGCGCTACTTGGGTGAGCAGCAGCGAATCCAATCCTAGCTCCAGAAAACTGCGATTGAAGTCACTGGCGGGCACTTCCACGTCGGCGGCATCGGTGAGAATGGCAGCAATTTTAGCCAATAATAGGGGTTGACGCATCGGCAGGGCGGGCGAAGAAGCAAGGGGTGAAGCGGCATGTACGAGCGCAGCAAGGGAGGCGGTTGCCACACCCGGCCCGCTTTCCGCTGCCGAAGCCGCCACGGGGTCGAGCCAGCACTGCTGCCGGTCGAAGCAGTACGTGGGCAGCCGGAGCTTTTGCCGCGGCTGCCCCGCGTAGAATGCGCGCCAGTCGGGCTCAATGCCCCGGAGCCATAGCTGCCCCATCGTATTCAGTAGGGCCTGGTAGTCAGTTCGGCCGTTTTGGGGGAGGGGCAGGCTGGCCAGCGCGGTGAGCGGCCGGCCGGCGCGGTGTTGCTGCGCCAGCGCAGTCGTGACGCCGCCCGGCCCCACCTCCAGCAGCAGCGGGTTGGTTTCGGCCAGCAGGGTATCGAGGGCAGCGGCGAACTGTACCGGGGCTCGCAGCTGCGCGGCCCAGTACGCCGGGTCCGTGGCCTGAGGGGCAGTTAGGATAGCGCCCGTTACGCTCGAAATAATGGGCAGCTGCGGGGCCGCCAGCGGCGTTTGGGCCACTACCTTTTCAAATTGGGCCACTGCCGGCTCCATCATGGCCGAATGGAAGGCGTGGCTGGTGGCCAGGAGCTGGTTGGGAATGTTCTGCTCGCTGAGCAACTCGGCAAAGGCCGCCACGGCCTCGGCCAGACCCGCCACCACCACCGTGCGGCGGCTGTTAACGGCGGCCAGGTCGAGGCCCGCGGGCAGTAGGCTTTTTATCAAAGCCGCGTCGGCCCGTACCGACAGCATGCGGCCCGCCGGCAGCTCGCTTATCAGCCGGCCCCGCACGGCCACCAGCCGCAGCGCGTCGGGCAAAGTAAAAACGCCCGCCAGACAAGCGGCCACGAACTCCCCGATGCTGTGCCCGCACAGGTGGGTGGGCTCAACCCCCCAGCTCTGCCAAAGACGGGCCAACGCATACTCCGTCACAAACAGCGCTGGCTGAGCATAACGGGTGTTTTGCAGGCGGTCAGCGGCCAGGGCAGACTCCACGGCAGTGGACTTTGGATAAATAATGGCGCGAATGTCTTCACCAAGGTGCGCGTGCAGCAGCTCGGCGCACTCGTCCACAGTGGCGCGAAATACCGGCTCATGCGCATACAGCTCGCGCCCCATGTTCAGGTACTGCGAACCCTGCCCCGGGAAGATGAACGCCAGGCTTCCGGGAATTTGGGCAACTGCGTGAGCAGCCAGCGCGGCCGGGTCCGACGCGCGCAAGGCGGCCTTCAGTTCTTCGGTGGTCGCGGCCACTACGAAGCGGCGTTCGGCAAATCGGCCCTGCGTGGTTTGCAGGGTAAAGGCCACATCGGCCAGGGCCACCGGTAGCGGGCGTTCCAGAAAAACGGCCAGCTCCTGGGCATACGCCGCGCAGCTGGTGGCCGTGCGAGCCGACCAGGTAACGAGTTGCACGGACCGCCCCATGCTGGTCGCCGGGCGGGTAGCTATTGGGGCATTCAACTGCTCCTGCGCTTCTTCCAGCACCACGTGCACGTTGGTGCCGCCCACCCCAAACGAGCTGATGCCGGCGCGGCGCGGCGCGCCGTCGGTGGCCGGCCACTCGCGCAGCGTATCGTTGACGAAAAAAGGGCTGGTGGCTAAGTCTAGGTGCGGGTTGGGCCGGGTGTAGTGCAGCGACGGGGGCAACTGCCGGTGTTGCAACGCCAGCGTGGTTTTGATGAGCCCAGCCACGCCGGCGGCGGCCGTCAGGTGGCCCATGTTGCTCTTGATGGAGCCCAGGGCGCAACTGCCAACCGGAACGTCGGGGCCAAAGGCCAGGCGCAGGCCTTCCACCTCGATGGGGTCGCCGAGGGGCGTGGCGGTGCCGTGGGCCTCTACGTAGCTGATGGTCGCGGGAGCCACGGCCCCGTCGGCGAGGGCGGCGCGAATGGCGGCAGCCTGCCCGGCGGCGCTGGGGGCCGAAAAGCTGCCCTTGCCGCCGCCATCGTTGGCCACGCCCACGCCCTTAATGACGGCGTAGACGTAGTCGCCGTCGCGGCGGGCGGCGGCCAGCTGCTTGAGCAGCAGCACGCCCGCCCCGTCGCTGAATACCGTACCCTGCGCTTGCGCATCGAAGGGCCGGCAGTGGCCATCGGGGCTGAGCATGGCCCCTTCCTGATGCAGGTAGCCGCTGTGCAGGGGCGCGGTGATGCTGGCTCCACCGGCCAGGGCCACGTCGCACTGCCCCGCCCGCAGGCTTTGCACGGCCTGCGCAATGGCGAGCAGCGACGTAGAGCAGGCCGACTGCACGCTCACGGCGGGCCCGTGGAGGTCCAGCTCGTAGGCTACCCGCGTGGCAATGTAGTCTTTCTCGTTCGCCGTCATCACCTGAAATTCGCCCAGCTGCCCGATAACAGCGGCATTGCCCTGCACATTATGCGGGTAATACGAGTTGTTGCCGCAGCCCGCAAATACGCCCACCCGGCCGTCGTAATGAGCCGGCAGGTAGCCGGATTGCTCCAGCGCCTCCCAGGCAATTTCCAGAAATATTCGCTGCTGCGGGTCCATAGCCGCCGCCAGTTTGGGGTTGAGCTTAAAAAAGGCCGGGTCAAACGCGTCGGCTCCTTCGAGTACGCCCCGGGCGCGTACGTAAAGCGGGTCCTGCCGCAGCGCCGGCGCAATGCTGGCATCCAGCTCCTCGGGGCCGAAAAAACGCGTGGTTTCGCGGCCCTCCCGCAGCACTTCCCATAGTTCATCTACCGTTTGGGCACCGGGGAAGCGGCCCGCCATGCCAATAATGGCCACGTCGCCCGCTGGGTATTCAGCTGCCGAAACGGCAACGGCTATTTCGGCCGGTGCCGCCGGAAGGGCCGTCGGGGCCGCCTGCTGTTCCAGATGGCTGGCCACCTGCGCCACCGTCGGAAACTGGTAGAGCTTCATTACCGGCAGCTGGTAGCCAAAGCCGGCCTGCAGTTGGGCCACCGCTTTTTGAGCCAGTAGCGAGTTGCCGCCCAGCTCAAAGAAATTGTCGGTTGTGCCCACCTCGTCCAGCCGCAGCAGCGGAGCCCAGACGCCGGCTAGCTGGCGCTCAAGCTCGGTGCGGGGGGCTTGGTAGGGGGTGCCCAACTCGGCCCGCCGCCGAGTGGCCGGCACGGGCAGGGCCAGCCGGTCTATTTTGCCGCTACTGGTTTTAGGGAATGCCGGCAAGAGGACGAAAAAAGCCGGCAGCATGTAGTCGGCCAGCACCAGCGCGGCGGCGCGGCGCAGCACTGCGGCATCGGGCGGGGGAGTGCCGGCAGTGCCGGCCGGCACTACGTAGGCCACCAACTCCCGGAGTCCTTCCTGCAACTCGCGGGTCACCACGGCCACCTGACTTATTTCGGGCAATTCGGCCAGAATGGCCTCCACCTCACCCAGCTCGATGCGATGCCCGCGGATTTTCACCTGCTCGTCCTGTCGGCCTAGAAACTCCAGGTTGCCGTCGGGCAGCTCCCGGGCCAGGTCGCCGCTGCAGTAAAGCCGCACGGCCGGCCCGGCCGCTGGGTTCCACTGCACAAACTTTTCGGCCGTGCGCTCGGGCTGGTTCAGGTAGCCCTCGGCCAAGCAGACGCCGCTGATGCACAGCTCGCCCGTCTCGCCTGGTGCCACGGATTGGCGCTCGGCTGTAAGCAAGTGAACGGTTGTGTTGGCAATGGCGCAGCCAATAGCGGGCAGCCGCGCCCAGGAGGCGGGCGCGCCGGTCAGCTTCAGTTGCGTCACCACGTGGCTCTCGGTAGGGCCGTATTGATTATAAAGCGTGCAGGATGGCAGCCCAGCGCAAAAAGCAGCCAGCTGCGGTGTAATTTTCAGCTGCTCGCCAGCCGTCATTATCTCCGACAAGCCGGCTGGAAACTGCCGGCGGCCAACGGCCACCTCAGCCAGGTGCTGCAACGCCACAAAAGGCAAAAAAACCCGGTTTATTGCCTTTTGCTCGATAAAGTCGAGTAAAAACTCTAGGTCGCGCCGCTGCGCTTCCGGCGGCAGCACCAGGGTGCCGCCCGTGGTCAGGGTCGCAAATATTTCCTGGAATGAAACGTCGAAGCTCAGGGGCGCAAACTGCAGGGTGCGCGTGCCGGGACCCGCTGTAGAATTGGCTTGCTGCCACTGCAGCAGGTTCACTAGCGCCGCATGGCCCATGCACACGCCCTTGGGTTCGCCCGTCGAGCCCGAAGTAAAAAGCACGTAGGCGAGCCGGCCAGCCGGGGCGCTGTCCTCCTGCTGAAATTCTGGTAGGGGGGTGGGTAAAGAAGCGTTGGGAGCCGGCAGCACCCGTAGCCCCAGGCTTTCAAACAGCGCCTGCTCGCCCCCCGGTGCCAGGCACCAACCGAGTTTAGCGCTGGAAATTATTTGACGCAGGCGCTTTTCGGGGTAGGCCGGGTCCAGTGGTACGTAAGCTTTGCCGGCCTGCAGCACCGCCAGCACGCGCACCACCATGTCCAGGCTCCGGTCGGCGCTGATACCAATGAATTCGGCTTCGGGCGCTTGGGTTCGGATAATCTCGGCCAGGCGTCCAGCCTTCTCACTTAGCTCGGCATAGGTAAGGGAGAATGGTCCGGCTTCCACCGCTGTGTGGTGGGCAAACTGGCGGCAGCTTTCATTGAATAAGTAGTGAACGTACATCCAGTGGGCTTAATCGGAACAAGGAATAATGAAGGGCATGCTAGCGGGTACCATACGATGGGCACTTGCTTCGGGCTTTACCGTGCCACGGCTGGTCAGGGAAATTAAATAATGCTGGCAGTAGTCTGCGCTCAATAGGCAAAGCAACAGATCGTAAAGGTCGGCAGTCTACATACCTTAATCAAAAATTCTTTACCCTATTGCGGGCTAAGAATTTGATATTGAAAAATTTGTGAGGTGGTCTACGCCACTTGGACAGAAGCAGAACGTATATTTCTTCTGCCATAACAACGAAAAAGAGCGGAGCGTCGCCCGACAAACGGCGCAAATACGACGAGTCGTTTAAGGCGGCAGCTTTGCGCTTGGCTAGCGAGAGCCGTAGCACGCAGGCCGCGGCGGGGCAAATGGGCATCAGCCCCAAGCTGCGCTACCGCTGGCAACAGGCCCAGCTCGTCGCCGAAGTAAGCAGCAAAGAAGTGGCGCGCGACCCGGAAGCACGCATCTTGCGGGCCCGCCTCAAGCGAGCGAAGCAAAAGCTCGACATGTTAAAAAAAGCCTCGGTCCTCTTCGGCCAGCCGACCAGGTGAGCACTTACTGGCCCATTACCAAACGGGCCACTCAAGTGTCGGTGCGTCCGAGCTGCCGGGCGCTGCGTTTGGCCCTAGCTTCCTACTGTGCGTAGCAGCGCCGCCAGTAATAACTGCCGGCTGCGCGCGGAAGGGCAAACCGACGGCCACGCCGTGGACCGCCGGCGCATCTGCCGCGTGCGCCACGCGCACGGCCTGCGGACCCGGCAGTCCCGCTCGTTTGTGCCCCGCACCATTGACGACGACCTCGCGATACGCGCGGCCCCCACCGCCCCAGACTTGGGTGGGCGACATGACCTGCGTGCCCCACCAGAGCGGCGGCTGGCTGTACTTGGCCGTCTGGTTCGACTGGTACTCGCGCAAGGCCGTGGGCTGAAACCTGCGCGAAACCATGCCCGAAGACCTGGTCAGCGAAGCCCTGCCGCGCGCGCTGGCCGGGCGCTGGCCCTCGGCCGGGCTCATCGTGCCCTCGGACCAAGGCAGATAATACACCTCCACCCGATTCAACCAATTGTTGGCCCGTCACCGGGCCGTGGCCAGCATGAGCCGGCGCGGCAATTGCGGCGACAACGCCCACACCGAATCGTTTTGGAGCCGCTGCAAAGCCGAACGGCGCGACGGCAGGAGCCTTTTTGCCTTGCTGGATGAAGCCCGGTTGGAAGTCGCTTGGCACCTCGATACCTACCCCAACCTCGACCGCCGCCACTCCGCGCTCGGCTACCGCTCGCCCCACCAGTTTGAGCACGACCTGAAACTCAACCTATTTTAGCTTACTGTCCGTTTTTAATGGAACACCCCAAGTGTAGCTGCTTTATGTAGGCAGTGATAAGTAAGAACCTTGCTTATTCTAAATTGCGGCGGCTTGATAATGGCTTTTTTTACCAAGATGGCCGCGCCGAATTAAGGCCGCACTACTCCTTATTATATAGAGTGCACTTAACGGTGCTTACAAGCCGAGCTTTTGGGCCGCGTTGTGCTGGCGGATGTTGTCGAGACGGGTGTAGCGGCGAATCATGTCCGTGGTCTTATGTTTGGTCTGGTTCATCACCTCGGCGTCGTCGGCCCCGTTGAGTTTGGCAATGGTAACAAAAGAGGCGCGCAGCGAATGGGCCGTGTAGGGTGCCCCCAGGCGCAGCTGCACAATCTCGTTCAAACTAAAGGTGCTCAACCGCCGGCGGCTCAAGCGCTGCCCCTTGTGAAAGGAAAGAAACAACGGCCCGGCAGTACGTCCGTGCTGGTCCAGCACGGCCAGCCAGTCCTTTACCGCTCGCACCGGGCAACTGCGCCGGTCGGGAGAAAAGAAGATGGCCTTTTCCTCGGCCGTGCCGTGCTGGTTGGTTTTGCTCTTGGGCAGTTCGACCACCAGCCCATCCTCATCAAAGCGCAGGTGCCCCAAGTCAATACTGGCGAGCTCGTCGCGACGGAAGGCTCCGGCCAGCCCGAGCAGCAGCAGCGCCCGGTCGCGCACCCCATCCAGGCGCTCGGGGTCGATGCCCTGGATGACGCGCTTAAAGTAAGCCAACGTAAACGCGGGCGCCTGCTTTTGCCGGACGCCTTTCTCGCGGCTAATGCCCTCCAGCAACGTCTTAAGCTGGCGCTCATCGGTGGGCGTGGGCAATCCCGCCAGTTGGTGGGCCTTGCTGAGCGAGGCGCAGTGGCGCTGGATGGTGGCCACCTTTTTGCCGGCCTCGGCCAAAGACGTAACAAACGCCGCAACGGTGAGCACGTCGGCGGGCAAAGCCGCCCGGCCGTGGTCGCGGCACCAGGCGGTGAATCGTTTCCAATCCCCGGCGTAGGCACGCTGGGTATTGGCCGCGCCCTGCTGACCGGTGGTCACGTAGCGCGCGGCGGCGGCGGCGTACTCGTCAATGTGCCGGGCCGCGCCGACGGCATGGGATTCGGGCAGGGTGGGCAACGTTTCCATGGCGAACGGAATGGCAATTGTCGGGGCGGCACCTAAGCGCCCCGGTTGTGGGAACCCTAAAAGTACACCGAAATTACCCTCGATAAGTAAACATTATCGAGGGTAATTGTAATAAAAATCAATTTAAAGTATTATAGTGCAAACCACTGTATAAAGTGCTGTTTTTAGACTGAATACTTTTATTTCTTTAAGGATTGACGAGGGTTCTTCATTTTTAAGTTTGAAATCCTGCCTATCCACAACACCACATTGTAGCGCAAGCTTCTTCGGCTTTAAGAAAAGAGCACTATTGAAGCACGATGCCTGTTTTGCGATTTGTTAATTAACCCAAGTTGCCAAGTACCGTGGGCATAAAAAAAGTCTGCTCGGCAGAGCAGCAGTAGGTTTAAGGTATCTGACCTCCTCATTCCTGCTGAAACTATGCGCGAACAGCCTGTTGCAATGTATTGCTTCCTCGACGATTTGCTGACCCGTACCCGCCCCGTTTGGGCCCGGCCGGCCGACCCGCGCCGACGCTTGTCCGATGCCGAAGTGCTGACTACGGCCCTGGTCGCCGCCCGCTACTTCGGCGGCAATCTGGTGTTGGGCCGGCACTATATGACGCAGCACTGGGGTATGCAGTCGCTGGACAAGAGCGGCTTCACGCGCCACTTGCACCGCTTGTCGGACACCCTACTGGGGCTTTTCGCCACCTTCGGCCAGGCCCTCAAGGCCCTGCATACCGAGGCCCGCTACGTCATCGATTCCTTTCCCGTGGCCGGTTGCCACAGTATGCGCATCAGCCGCAACCAGTTGCTGGGCCACGAAGCGTACCGGGGGCGGTGCGCCAGCAAGCGCAGTTGGTTCTACGGCTTCAAGGTGCAAATCGTGGCCACCACCGACGGGGTACCGGTCGAGTTTTACGTCCACGCTGGCTCGGAAGCTGACATCACTGGCCTGCGGCTCCTGGCCCCGGACCTTGCCGAAGGCAGCGTGCTCTACACGGATGCTGGCTACACCGATTACGGCTGGGAAGACCTCTTCGAATAGGCCACCGGCAACCGCCAGCAGACCGCCCGTCAGGGCAACAGTACCCGGCCCCATGCGCCACACGAAACCTTTCTGCTCCCGCACTTTCGTAAAACTATCGAAACTAACTTCAGCCAGCTCACGGCCCGCTTTCCCAAACAGATTCACGCCGTCACAGTCCAAGGATTCGTCCCTAAAATTGCCCTCTTCATCTTTGTTCACACCCTGGACCAGGCCGGCTTATAGTCCGCAACTTGCGTTAGATATTACGCTTATGTTTGACAAAACAAGGGAAGGGAACTGTCTAATAAGGCAAGAAAAAAGGGGCTCCCACGAGCCCCTTTTTTACTTTACTTCCTAAGTATCGCGTAGGCGTAGGGCTGGAGCGTGACCTGGGTACCCAGGTTAACGGGATTACCGGTGCGGGTGTTGGTCCAGGAGGTGTTGGCCAAGGCGGTGGGCAGGGTGTAGGTTGTTACCGTATTACGTACGTTAGCCAGCACGAAAGCCTGGTCGGTACCCGCCGTTTTGGTGAAGGCGCACATGTCGGCCGAGCTGTAGGACGTGACGGTGCCGCGGCGCAGGGCGGGGCTGGCGGCCCGAATGGCCATGAGCTGGCGGTAGGCCGTTGTCACGTCGGGGTGGGCACCCCACTGCACTTTCACCGAAGTGAAGGGGAAGGGAATACGGGCCGTCATGCCGGCTTCCTGGCCGTTATAAATCAGCGGTACGCCCTTGAAGCAGGAGGCAATGACGAAGGCCGACATGGCCCCCGCGTCGCCGCCAAACAGCGCTACCGGCGTGCCGTCAGAGCTGTTTACGTCGTGGTTGGTGGTATAGCGCACCACTTGCTGGGTGCCCGTTGCGCCGATGTATTCGCTGGCATTCAGCGCATCGAAAGCCGTGGCCGGGGCCCCACCGTTGCGGAACACGTTCTTGAGGCCGCCGTAGAAACCAAAGCCGAAGTTATAGTCGAAGCCCGAGGCAAAGTTGCTGGGGCGGGTACCCTCGGCCAGCAGCAGCAGCCTGTGCGTTTTCACGTTGCGCAGCGTGTCGGTGGCCTGTTTCCAGAAGTCGTCGGGCTGGAAATCGGCGTAATCAAGCCGTAAACCGTCCACATTGGCCGTGAATACCCACGACTTCATGGCCGCAATCATCTCCAGGCGCATGGCCGGGTTGGTGAAATCGAGCTGGGCTACGTCGCCGTAGGTGACGCCGTTGTTCACCGGCGAGGCAATGTTGCCGGCCGCGTCGTGCACGTACCAGGAAGGGTGCTGGGTAATCCAGGCGTTGTCAAAACTGGTGTGGTTGGCCACCCAGTCCAGCATCACGGCCATGCCGCGCTGGTGCGCCCCGTCCACCAGCGTGCGCAGGTCGGCTAGGGTGCCGAACTCCGCACCTACCGCGCGATAGTCCTTCACGGCGTAGGGCGAGTTTACCGCCTTGCTATCGGTACCCACCGGGTAAATCGGCATCAGGTACACCACATTAGTCCCCACGGCCTTAATAGAGTCGAGCCGGGCGGTGACACCGGCGAAGTTGCCGCCCTGGCTGAAGGCCCGCATGTTGACTTGGTAAATCACGGCATCCTCGCGGTTGGGCACGCCGGCGAAGGGCGTGCCGTACTGCGGCGGCGTGGGCGGCGCAACGGGCGCGGTGAGAGCCGCGGGGGCTTCGGGCAGGTCTTTTTTACAGCCTGCCAGCAGGCCGCTGGCCAGCAGCAGTGCCAAGCCGGACTTGCGCGTCAGACCATTAAGGGAGATTTGGGGGAGACTCAAAAACATAACTAGCGAAACAAGGATGGTGGGAATTAGGAGTTTATTTCTTAACCGGCTTGAAGCTGATAGCCGCCCCGCCGCCGGGGGCCAGCTGCAGGGTAAGCGCCGATTTGCTGCTGACCACCTGCTTGGTGATGCGGTAGGCCGTAGGATTCTTTTGCCAGTCGGCCCCCTTGCCGTCGGCGTAGATAATGGCCTCGTAACGCTGACCGGGGGTCAGGAAATTCAGCTTAACGGGCTGCTGGCGGGCATTTTCATCGGTGATGCTGCCGAGGTACCACTCGTCCTTGCCCTTGGCTTTGCGCACGGTGGTAAGGTAGTCGCCCGGCTCGGCGGCCAGGATGCGGGTATCGTCCCAGTCCACGGGCACATCTTCGATAAACTGAAACGCGTCGAGGTGCTGATTATAGTTTTCGGGCAGGTCGGCGGCCATTTGCAGGGGCGAGTACATGGTCACGTACAGGGCCAGCTGCTTGGCGAGCGTGGTGTGGACCCGGCGCTGGGCGTTGGTGGCATTGTAACCTTGGATTTTGAAGATGCCCGGCGTGTAGTCCATCGGTCCGCCCATGAGGCGGGTGAAGGGCAGGATGGTTTCGTGCTCGGGCGGGTTGCCTTCGCTGAAGGCATTGAACTCGTTGCCCCGGGCCGCCTCGCAGGCCAGCCAGTTGGGGTAGGTGCGTTGCAGGCCGGTGGGCCGCACGGCCTCGTGCATATCCACCATAATGTGGTTATCGGCCGTGAGTTGGGCGGTACGCACGTAGTGGTTCACCATCCACTGGCCGTCGTGGTGCTCGCCGCGCGGGATGATGCGGCCCACGTAGCCGGTTTTCACGGCATCGTAGCCATGTTGCTTCATGAAGCGATAGGCGGCATCCTGGCGGCGCTCATAGTTGGTGACGGAGCTGCTGGTTTCGTGGTGCATCATCACCTTCACGCCCTTGCCGGCGGCGTAACGCTGCAACTCGTCCACGTTGAAGTCGGGGTAAGGCGTCACGAAGTCAAATACTTCCTCCTTCCAGTTATTGGCCCAGTCCTCCCAGCCCACGTTCCAGCCCTCCACCAGCACGCCGGGGATGTGGTGCGCGGCCGCGAAGTCAATGTAGCGCTTCACGTTGGCGGTGTTGGCGCCGTGGCGGCCGTTGGGCTTCAGCTTGTTCCAGTTGGTGCCGGCTAGCTTGATATTGGTGGTGTCGGCGTAGTTCCAGGTGGCCAGCCCGGTTTGCATCTCCCACCACACGCCCACGAATTTCTGGGGATGAATCCAGCTGGGGTCCATGATTTTACTGGGCTCGTTCAGGTTGAGGATGAGCTTGCTGGTCAGCATGGCCGGGGCATTGTCGGCCACCACGATGGTGCGCCAGGGCGTATGCTCGGGGGCCTGCAGATAGGCTTTGGCTCCGGTGCCGCTGGCATCAGGCACCAGTTGGCTGCTAAGGCAAAACGTCTGGGTGTCCACATTGAGGAACAGGGCCGGGTAGTTCACCAGCGCCGCCTCGTGGATATTGATGTACAGGCCGTCGTCCGATTTTAGCATCAGCGGCGTCTGCACCCGGTTGGCTGGAGCCTTTTGCTGAATGGCCGGAATCGGCGTGGTGTTCACCTCGCTCACCCGCGAGGTAGTGTAGGTGTACTCGTTCGAGTCGTAATCCCCCGGAATCCAGAACGCCTTGTGGTTGGCGGGCAGGTTGAACTCGGTGTGCTCGTCCTGCACCACGAAGTAGGTCAGGCCGGGCTGTTGCGGTACCTCGTAGCGAAAGCCCACGCCGTCGGCGAACACCCGGAACACCACGTCGAGCCGGCGGCCAGTAGCGGCCGGCTGGCGCAGGTGCACCGTGAGCTGCTGGTAGTGGTTGCGAATGTCCTTCACTTCGCCCCACACCGGCTGCCAGGTGTTGTCCACATCCTGCTTCTCACTACCCACTACGGTCAGCGGCCCATCAAAGCCCTGACCATCGGCCAAAGCCAGCCCCAGCCGCGAAGGGCTGATGACCGGCTTCGTACCGTACGTAACGGCGTAGGTGGGCCGGCCGTCGGTCCCCAGCGCAAACGTCAGGCTGACGTTGTCGAGGCGGGCCGTCAGTGGCGAGCTGTTCTGGGCAGTAGCGTGGTAGCCCGCCGCGAGCAGGCCCACAACCAGCAGGAAATGCTTCATGAGTTAGGTTTCAAAACGAAAGAGCAAGCCAGTAAATCAGGTGCTTATTTCTTCAAAACAAGGTATTGGTAGGGCTGCAGGGTCACTCTGTTCAGGGCGGCGGGCTGGCCGTCGAAGGCGTTGCGCCAGCCCGTACTGCCCACGGCGGCGGGCACGTCGTAGCTCACCGAAGCATTGCGCAGGTTGGCCAGCACCAGCACCCGCTCTTTGCCGGCGGTTTTAATGAAGGCGCACACGTCGTCGCTGCTGTAGGAGGCCAGCTCGCCGTTGCGCAGGGCATTGCTGCCGTTGCGAAACTTGATGAGCCGTTTGTACTCCTGGGTCAGGGC
>JALYUH010000039.1 GCA_030853985.1 Bacteroidota bacterium
GGTGTGGGGCGTTGGGTACCGTTTGAACACTGTTGGCCCGCTGCCGTTCAACGCCCACAACCACCCCCGTTGCAACTTCGTCGCAACATCCCCTCCTTGGTAAGGAGGGGAGTTTTCCTCCCGCTACCTTTGCACCATGTCGCTTAGTCTCTATAATACGCTTACCCGCCAGAAAGAAGAATTCCAGCCCGTGCACGCGCCCCAGGTGGGCGTGTACCTGTGCGGCCCTACCGTGTACAGCGAGGCTCACCTGGGCAATGCGCGCGGCCCGGTGGTATTCGACGTGCTCACGCGCTACCTACGCCACCTGCAGTACCAGGTGCGCTACGTGCGCAACATCACCGACGTGGGCCATCTCGAAAGCGACGCCGACACCGGCGAAGACAAGATGGAAAAGGCCGCCCGCGCCGCCCGCGTCGAGCCCATGCAGGTGGCCCAGCACTTCACCAACCGCTACCGCCAGCACATGCTGGGCCTCGGCTGCCTGCCGCCCGACATCGAGCCCCAGGCCAGCGGCCACATCATCGAGCAGATTCAGGTTATCGAGGAAATCATCGCCAACGGCCTGGCCTACGAGGTGAACGGCTCGGTGTATTTCGACGTGCCCAAGTACAATGAGGAGGGCAAGCGCTACGGCAAGCTCTCCAACCGCAGCATCGAGGACCAGCTGGCCGGCACCCGCGCCAACCTGGAGGGCCAGAGCGAAAAGCGCAGCCCGCTCGATTTTGCCCTCTGGAAAAAGGCCTCGCCCGAGCACATCATGCGCTGGCCCTCGCCCTGGGGCGAAGGCTTTCCCGGCTGGCACCTGGAGTGCTCGGCCATGAGCCGCAAGTACTTAGGTGAGCTTTCAGACATCCACGGCGGCGGCCTCGACCTCATGTTTCCGCACCACGAGTGCGAAATTGCGCAGAGCCAGGGCAGCCACGCGCACACCGACGAGGCCCGCATCTGGATGCACAACAACATGATAACCGTGAACGGCACCAAGATGAGCAAGAGCCTGGGCAACTTCGTGCTGCTCGGCGACCTGTTTCTGGGGCCGACGGGGCCGCTGGCCTTCGGCTACTCGCCCATGGTGGTGCGCTTCTTCCTGTTGCAGGCCCACTACCGCTCGCCCGTGGACGTGAGCGACGATGCCCTGCAGGCCGCCCGCAAAGGCTACCGCAAGCTGATGAACGGCCTGCGCTTGGTGGAGAGTGGAAAGTTAAAAGTTGTAAGTGAAGAGGTTGCGATTGACCAGGAAAAGCGGGCAGTTAACAGCCAACAGCTAATAGCTTTGAGCCAGAAGCCCACCGAATTCCTCGACGACGACCTGAACACGCCCCGCGCCCTGGCCGCGCTTTTCGACCTGCTGAAGCGCTTCAACACGCTGGCCGCCACGCCCGCCGCGCTGGCCGAAGTGAGCCCCGAAGCCCTCGCGCAAGCCGCCGCCACCTACCGCACCCTGGTGCAGGATGTGCTGGGCCTGCGCGAGGAAACGTCCGTCGACCCCGAACAGCTCATTGCCCTCACCCTCGGCTTCTACGCCGAAGCCAAAGCTGATAAAGCCTACGACAAAGTCGACCAGATTCGCGGGGCCCTCAAAACCCAGGGCATCGTGATAAAAGATACGAAAGCTGGCGTAGAATGGGCGTACAGCGAAGAATAAGCCCGGCGTGGTCCGACGACTTTTTCCGTCGTCGGACCACTAATACATATAAACGGTTCTGAGGCAGACCTACTTGATTAGTGGTCCGACAACGGAAAAAGTCGTCGGACCAAACTGCCCTATTTCTCTCATGAATTTCCGCTCCTTCCGCCTTCCCTTCGCCGCCCTGGCCGGCCTCGTGCTGCTCACCGGCTGCCCCGATAAAAAGTCGACCGAAACGGCCGATTCCGGCGTCCCGGCGGCCGCGCCCGCGCTGCCCAAAGCGCCGGTGTTCAACGCCGACTCGGCCTACGCCTTCACGGCGAAGCAGGTGGCCTTCGGGCCGCGCGTGCCTAACTCGAAGGCGCACATTGCCTGCGGCAACTGGCTCGTGGCCAAGCTCAAAAGCTACAAGCTGAAAGTGATGGAGCAGCCCTTCGAAGCAATGACCTTTGACGGCACCAACATCCACGCCCGCAACATCATTGCCCAGTACCAGCCGCAGGCGGTGCGCCGGGTGGCCATTTTTGGGCATTGGGACACCCGCCCCTTCGCCGATGCGGACCCCGACCCCAAAAAGAAAAACAAGCCGATGGACGGCGCTTCCGACGGAGCCAGTGCCGTGGCCGTGGCCCTCGAAATGGCCCGCATCCTGAGCCAGCTGCCCGAAGCCCAGGCCCCCAACGTGGGCGTCGACTTCATCTTCTTCGATGCCGAAGACTGGGGCCACGACGAAACCACCCAGGCCGACGTGAAGGACCAGCTCGCCGGCGGCACCACCGACTCGTGGTGCCTGGGCTCGCAGTACTGGGGCACGCACCTGCTGCCCGCCAACTACAAGGCCGAGTACGGCGTGCTGCTCGACATGGTGGGCGCCAAAAACGGCAAGTTCACTCGCGAGGAAACCTCCGTTGCCAAGGCCGCCTTTGCCCTCGATAAAATCTGGGGCGTGGCCGCGCAGCTCGGCTACTCCAACTACTTCCAGTACGAGAACACTGGGGGCATTACCGACGACCACGTGTACACGAACCGGGCGGGCATCCCAACCATCGACATTTATCACTACAACTCGCCCGATAACTTCTTCCCCGCCTACCACCACGCCACTTCCGACAACATGGCCATCATCGACCGCAGCACGCTGAAAGCCGTGGGCCAGACCATGACGCAAGTGCTGTTCGTGGACTGATTACCCGTTCAATCCAAACAAAAGCGCCCGTGGAATAGCTCCACGGGCGCTTTTATCTTTGAAACCGCCGCCGTTAATTGCGCTCCTGAATAAACTCCTGGTTGGCTTTGAACCAGGCCAGCGTCTGGCGCAGGCCTTCGCGAATGCGCACTTGCGGCGCGTAGCCCAGCAGGCGGCCCGCCTTCGAAATATCGGCCAGCGAGTCGCGGATGTCGCCGGCCCGGTCGGGACCGAAAACGGGCGCTAAATCGGAGCCGGCTTCTTCGCGCAGGATGTCGTACATCTGCACCAGGGAGGTGCGGTCGCCCACGGCGATGTTATACACCTGGCCCAGGGCCTCGGGGTTCGTCACGAGCGCGGCGCGAATGTTGGCTTCCACGCAGTTCTCCACGAAGGTGAAGTCGCGGGTCTGGCCGCCGTCGCCGTTCAGCGTAGGCGGCGTGTTTTGCAGAATGGCGTCGATAAACAGCGGAATCACGGCCGCGTAAGCCCCGCCCGGGTCCTGGCGCGGGCCGAAGATGTTGAAGTAGCGCAGGCCCACGATTTCCATGCCGTAGGTTTTCGCAAACACGTCGGCGTACAGCTCGTTGGCGTACTTCGTCACGGCGTAAGGCGAGAGCGGCTTGCCAATGCGGTCCTCCACCTTGGGCAGGCCGGGGTGGTCGCCATAAGTCGAGCTCGATGCCGCGTACACGAAGCGCTGCACGCCCGCATCTTTGGCAGCGGTCAGCATCTGCACGAAGCCGCCCACGTTCACGTCATTGGTCAACACCGGGTCCTTGATGGAGCGGGGCACCGAACCCAGCGCCGCTTCGTGCAGCACCACGTTCACGCCGGCGCAGGCCGCGGCGCACACGGCCGCGTCGCGGATATCGCCCTCCATGATTTCGAGGCGCGAATCATTCGAGAACAGCGCCAGGTTTTTGCGGAAGCCGTTGGAATAGTTGTCCAGGGTCCGCACTTTCTTCACGCCGTACTTCAGCAGATACTCCACAATGTTGGAGCCGATGAAGCCCGCGCCGCCGGTCACGAGAAAAGTCAGGTTGTCGAGCGGCTGCTCGTGGAAGGGGTTTTCGTACACTTCGTTGGATTATAAATTTTGAATTATAAATTATAAATTACTAAAAGTTGGTACGGGGACCCGAGCAAACAATTTATAATTCAAAATTTATAATCTATAATTGTTTTAAACGCCGTACTGACGGGCATTGTAGTCCTGGTACGCGCCGCTGGTTACGCTGTTCAGCCACTCCTCGTTGGCGAGGTACCAGTCCACGGTCTGGGCCAGGCCCTGCTCGAACGTTACGGAAGGTTTCCAGCCCAGTTCGTTCATGATTTTGCTGCTGTCGATGGCGTAGCGCATGTCGTGGCCGGCGCGGTCGGTCACGAACTTGATGAGCTGGCGCGAAGTGCCCTGGGCCTGGCCGGTTTTCTCGTCCACCACATCGCAGAGCAGCTCGATGAGCTTGAGGTTCTGCCACTCGTTCACGCCGCCGATGTTGTAGGTATCGCCCAGCTTGCCATTGTGGAACACCGCGTCGATGGCCGTGGCGTGGTCTTTCACGAAGAGCCAGTCACGCACGTTTTCGCCTTTGCCGTACACGGGCACCGGTTGGCCGGTGCGCAGGCGGTGAATGGCCAGCGGAATCAGCTTCTCGGGGAAGTGGTTGGGGCCGTAGTTGTTCGAGCAGTTGCTCAGCTTGATGGGCAGGCCGTAGGTGTGGTGCCAGGCGCGCACAAAGTGGTCGGAGCTGGCCTTCGAGGCCGAGTAGGGCGAGCGCGGGTCGTACGCGGTTTCCTCGGTGAACATCTCGGGGCCGAAGTCCAGCGAACCGTACACCTCATCGGTGCTCACGTGGTAGAACACGTGGCCGTCGTAGCCGCCGGGCTGCCACAGGTTGCGGGCCGCATTCAGCAAATTCACCGTGCCGATGACGTTGGTTTTCACAAACGACATCGGGTCGGTAATGCTACGGTCGACGTGGCTTTCGGCCGCCAGGTGAATCACGGAATCCGGCTCCTCGTTGGCGAAAAGCTGGTCGACGAAGTTCTGGTCCGAGATATCACCCTTGATGAAGCGGTAGTTGGCCGCCTGCTCAATGTCGCGCAGGTTTTCCAGGTTGCCGGCGTACGTCAGCGCATCGAGGTTGATAATCTGGTGCTCGGGGTACTTGGTAACGAACAGCCGAACAACGTGCGAGCCGATGAAGCCGGCCCCGCCAGTGATGAGGATTTTCATAAACGGTGAAATAGTGAGATGGTGAAATAGTGAGTTAGGAGAAAGCGAAACGGTGGTGCGTTAAAACGTTAACTCACCATTTCACCACCTCACTATTTCACCAATGTTTGCTGCCACTTCCAGGAGCTGGCGAGCGAGTCGGCCAGGGAGGTTTCGGTTTTGAAGCCCAGCACCTGCGCCGCCTTGGTGGCGTCGGCGTAAATGGCGGGCACGTCGCCGGGGCGGCGCGGACCCAGCAGCACGTTCAGCTTCTGGCCCGATACTTCCTCGAACGTGCGGACCACGTCGAGTACCGTGTTGCCGTGGCCGGTGCCCACGTTAAAGGTTTCTACCCGCTCGGTGGCCTGGCCGTCCAGCAGGCGGCGCACGGCCACTACGTGGGCTTTGGCCAGGTCCACCACATGAATGTAGTCGCGGATGCAGGAGCCGTCCGGGGTCTCATAATCAGTGCCATACACCGTCAGCTGCTCGCGGATGCCGGCCGCCGTCTGCGTAATGAACGGCACCAAGTTGTTGGGTACGCCCAGCGGCAGCTCGCCGATTCTGGCCGATTCGTGCGCCCCAATCGGGTTGAAATAGCGCAGCAGAATGGTGCGCGGGCCACCAGCCGCCGCCACATCGTGCAGGATGTCCTCGGCCATCTGCTTGGTGGCGCCGTAGGGCGAAGTGGCCTTTTTGGTGGGCGTGGCCTCGGTTACGGGCAGCGCATCGGGGATGCCGTACACGGTGCACGACGACGAAAACACGAGCGCCTCAATCCCGAACTCGGGCATCACCTCCAACAGCGTCAGCAGCGAGCCGATGTTGTTCTGGTAGTACTTCAGTGGCTCGGCCACCGACTCGCCCACCGCCTTGAAGGCCGCGAAGTGAATGACGCCGGCAATGTCGCTTTCCTGCTTCAGCACCCAGCGCAGCGCGTCGGCATTGGCGCAGTTGATGTCGTAGCACCGCACCTCGTGGCCCAGAATGGCATGCA
>JALYUH010000060.1 GCA_030853985.1 Bacteroidota bacterium
GGCATGCACTTCCGTCGCCACTGTCGGCCAATCCGTTACCCCAAAAGGCAAGTCCAGTATTTGCATGGTTAGTCCGTTAACGCCCTACAGACTCAGCAGCCGGTCGCGCACCTGCTCCATCAGCCACAGGGGCGTGCTGGTGGCTCCGCAAATGCCCACCGACTGCCCCGGCCGGAACCAGACCGCGTCGATTTCGGCCACATTGGAGATGAAGTGCGTGAGCGGGTTGGTTTCCTTGCACACCTGGTAGAGCACCTTGCCATTGGAGCTTTTGGTGCCCGACACGAACACAATCTGGTCGTACTGGGCGGCGAAGCGGCGCAGGTCCTTGTCGCGGTTGCTCACCTGCCGGCAAATGGTGTCGTTGGCATTCACCAGATATCCCCGCGTTTCCAGCTGGTTCTTAATGTTATAGAAGCTATTGGTGCTCTTGGTGGTCTGGCTGTAGAGGGTAATGTTTTCGGGCAGCTCGTGGCTCAGCAGCTCATCAAGGCTCTCGAAGACCACGGCATCGCCGCTGGTCTGGCCCAGAAGGCCGAGTACTTCGGCGTGGCCGTGCTTGCCGTAAATAAAAATTTTTTCCTGCTTGTCGTAGCTGGTTTTAATGCGGTTTTGCAACTTCAGCACGACCGGGCAGCTCGCATCAATCAGGGTCAGGTTGTTTTCCAGGGCCATCTGGTAGGTAGCGGGGGGCTCGCCATGAGCGCGGATGAGTACGGCTTCGTCGCGCAGTTCGGCAAACTGCTCGTGGCAAATAATGCGCAGGCCGCGGGCCTCCAGGCGCTGCACCTCTTCATCGTTATGCACGATGTCGCCCAGGCAGTACAGGTAACCCTGCTCATCGAGCAGGTCTTCGGCCATTTGAATGGCATAAATTACACCGAAGCAAAAGCCGGAGTTTGGGTCAATTCGGACGCTGAGCGACAGGTTCGGCATAGGACCACGGTAACCGGTAACCTGCCCGCAAGGTTGCGAAAAAGAGCCCGGGTGCTCTAAAATACGAAATTCCACTCATTCTGGTCTGAGCCAACCACTGATGCCGCGCAAGCGTCCGCCTGCAACGCGCGGCACCAGTATCCGCTGACAAGGAAGCAGCGTCATTACCCAAACCACTTATTACAATATAATTGCTTTATTATTAATGATTTACCCTTTAACCTTGTTCAGCCGCTGGGCTTCTTCCTCGCTCACATGGCCCCGCTCTACCAGAAAGCCGCGCACCGTATGAAAAGCTTCGGCATCGAGGCCAGTGCCGGGGTAGTTGAGCGCGGCGCTGAGCAGCATTTCCTTGTCCTCCTCAACGTGCTTGCTCAGGCCCAGGAAGGCGGGCAGGTTGCTTTCAACCGAGAAGCGCAGAAAACGAATTTCGGGATTTTGCGGGTCGATACCAACGGCCTGCTCGAAGGTTTTGGCCGCGTCCTGCACGTAGGTGAGTTTGTTGAACATCGACGCATCGCGGGCACGAATGGCTTCGGAAGCGCCTTTATAGGCTAGCACCAGGCCGTCGCGGTCTTTGTATTCGGCCAGCAGCTTGTAGAATTTTTCGCCGGCGGCTTTGTCGGCGGCCGCCTGCTCGTAGTGGCGGCGCAGGTTGGCGGGATGGTAAGGAGAAGAGGTCACGGCACGAACAGAAATAGTGGGAGAAGAGGAGCCGGGCGCAATGGCCAGCCGGCCGGCATTGCGACGCAAACCAGCCGCCGATGACGACAAGCCAACGCCTAAAACCACCGCAAAAAATAGAACTTTGGGAATTCGCATATCGGCAAAACTACGGCGTAAGGCCGCAAAGCAGATTGCCTGAGGCAAAAGCCAGGCCTAAAACTACCTTAAATGCGCGAAAGCCGGTAGCGGAAGTACGAGCCCAGCAACAGCAGCAGCTTAGTATTGTCGGGCACGCGCACCCGCTCGCCCAGAATGCGGGCCGCCGGCAGTTGCTTAATTTTGTAGAAAAGCTTGAGGTAGTACACATAGGCCAGGTACACGCCCAGCTTGGCCGCGCGCGGCAGCTGCTGAATACCCGCGTAGGCGGCCTCGAAATCGACTTTAATGTCGGCCTCAATATCCGCTTTAGTGGCGTCGTTGAAGCGCGAATAGACGACGCCGGGGAAATACACGCGGCCCCGCTCCTCGTAGTCGGAGCGAATGTCGCGCAGGAAATTCACCTTCTGAAAAGCTGAGCCCAGCCGCCGGGCGGGCTCGCGCAGCCGCTCAAACATGGCGTTGTCGCCATCGCAAAAAATGCGCAGGCACATCAGCCCCACCACTTCGGCCGAGCCGTAGATGTACTCCTGGTACAGGCCGGGGTGGTAGCTCTGGTCCTCCAAATCGAGGGCCATGCTGTGCAAAAACGCTTCGATAAATTCCCGGTCGATGCCGTAGCGGCGCACCACGTGCTGAAACGAGTGCAGTACGGGATTGAAGCTCAGGCCGGTATCGAGGGCCTCATATGTCTGCCGGCGGAAGTCGGCCAGCAGCGCGGCCTTGTCGTGGTCATGGAAAGTATCCACGATTTCATCGGCCCAGCGCACGAAGCCATACACGGCGTACACCGGCAGGTGCAGCCGCTCATCGAGCGTGCGAATGCCCAGCGTGAACGACGTACTGTAGCGCCCCGTAATGAGCTTACTGCACGCCAGGCTGGTATCGGTGAAGAGTTTAACGTGGTCCATGTGGTAAATCAGTAGATGAGTAAACGAGTAAGTGAGCGGATGAAAAAAGAAGGACCTACATCCAAATGGATGACGGACATGCCCTTACTCATTTACTCATTCACTTATTTACTATTTTCCTTCAGCACTTCGCCCGCCACGACCTGGCCCGAGATGAGCGAGGGCGGCACGCCCGGGCCGGGCACGGTGAGCTGGCCGGTGAAATACAAATTTGCCACTTTTTTGCTCTTCAGCGTGGGCTTGAGAATGGCGGTCTGCTTCAGCGTGTTGGCCAGGCCGTACGCGTTGCCCTTGAAGCTGTGGTAGTCGGCGATGAAGTCGCGGTGGGCGTAGCTGCGCTTGAACACCACGTGCTCGCGGATGGAGTGGCCGCAGTGCTTTTCGAGGCGGTCCATCAGCAGGTTGTAGTAGTGCTCGCGGGTGGCGTCGTCGTCAGTCAGGTCGGGGGCCACCGGAATGAGCAAAAACAGGTTTTCCTGACCGGCGGGGGCCACGGTGGGGTCGGTTTTGCTGGGCACCGAAGCGTAAAACAGCGGCCGGCTGGGCCACTGCGGCACCTCGTAAATCTCGTGGGCGTGCTGGCTGAAATCCTCGTCAAAAAACAGGTTGTGGTGCCGCAGCCGGTCTAGGCGGCAGTTCACGCCCAGGTAAAAAAGCAGCGACGACGGGGCCATCGTGCGCGAGTCCCAGTAGGCGGGCGAGTAGTGCCGATATTCGGGAGCAAGCACTTGCTGTTCAATATGATGATAGTCGGCCCCGGCTATTACCGCATCGGCAGGCCAGAAGTTGCTAGCGGTGCGCACGCCGGTACTGCGGCCACTTTCGACCACTATTTCGCGCACTTCCTGGTCGTACGCCATTTTGACGCCCAACTCTTCGGCCAGGCGCACCATGCCGCGCACTATCTGGTGCATGCCGCCCTTGGGGTACCAGGTGCCGAGCGCCAGGTCGGCGTAGTTCATGAGCGAATACAAGGCGGGCGTGTTTTCGGGCGTGGCCCCCAGAAACAGCACTGGAAACTCAATGAGCTTCAGCAGCTTGGGGTGGCTGAAATATTTGCGCGCGTGCTTGGCCATGCTTTGCAGCAGGTCGAGGCGCACGGCTCCTTTCACAATTTCCCAATCCACAAACTCCAGCACCGAGCGGCTAGGCAGCTGCACAAATTTGTTGATGCCGACGTCATATTTGTACTTGGCCTGGGCCAGAAAGTCATCGAGGCGTGCCGCGCTGCCCGGCTCCAGGCGTTCGAACAATCGCCGCAGCTCGGCCATGCTGGCCGGAATATCCACGGCATCATCCCCCTCAAAAATGACCTGGTACGACGGGTCGAGCCGCACCAGCTCGTAATAGTCGGCCACCTTTTTGCCAAATCGGGCAAAGTACTGGTCAAATACGCCCGGCATCCAGTACCAGCTGGGGCCCATATCGAAGGTAAATCCGTGGGCCTCAAACACGCGGGCCCGGCCGCCGGGACCGCTGTTTTTTTCCAGCAAGGTTACCTGCCAGCCAGCCTGGGCCAGCGTGGTGGCCGCCGCCAGTCCGGCAAAGCCGGCGCCGATAACGATAGCCTGTTTCGTAGTGGTGGTTGGGGAAGGCAAGGGCAAGCAGAAACGGAATGAATGAAACGGGCGGGCGAAGTACGCCCAAAAAGAAGCCGCCGGCCCAGCGCCGCAGATGCAGCAGCAGGCCGGCGGCTACCGCGCGGGCGCGGCAAAGGCTACTCTTCTACGGTTTCGGTAGCGGCCGAGGCACCTACCGGTGCATACACCTGCAACGCAGATTTTAAATCCTTACGGGCAATGTGGATGCGGTTTTTAACGGTACCAATCGGAATCTGCAGCTTCTCGGCAATCTCCATGTACTTATAGCCGATGTAGTACATCATGAACGGGGTGCGGTAATCGGTACCGAGGCTGGAAATAGCCTCGTTGATGTCGCGCACCACAAAATCGGATGTGGCCCCGTTGTGGGTGATGTAGTTCTGGTCGGTGTTGAAATACTGGAAATACTCCGTGCTGTCGATGTTGGAGCTGCGCTTGGTAATCTTGTTGTAGTTGTTGATGAAGGTGTTGCGCATGATGGTATACAACCACGCCTTCAGGTTGGTACCGGCTTTAAACTTATCCTTGTTAAGCAGGGCCTTGAGAAGGGTCTCCTGCACTAAATCTTTGGCATCGTCAGCGTCTCGCGTCAAGTTCATGGCGGCGGGCCGGAGCGTCAGCGAAATTTTCTGCACTTGCGAGGTGAATTCGAGCGAAGTCATGCTGTTTAGCTTTTCGTGACCATTTGTTAAACAAATATACGAGCCGGCTGGCATTTCGGCTAGCTATGGCCGAAAGTATTTTATTCAGCACGCCTACTTTTCGCCGTAGCCACAGCAAAGTACGGCCGGTCCTACTTTTGGCCCGACGAAATTCCTCAAATCCTGATGACGTTTTTGTGAAGCGTTGGCTTTCAGCTACGCCATTCGCCCCGGTACGGCTTGCCGTTTCAGGCCGCGACCGGGTCGGGTTCGTGCTCGGCAATCAGCGTCAGGAAGTCGGTCATCAGCACCGGCGAAACGCAGTTTTTGGGCAGCTCTACGCCTTCCTGCCGAGCCAGCGGGCCATAGAGCACCACCAGCTTGCCGCCGCAGTGGGCCGATACCGCGCGGGCAAACTCGGCCACCCGGCCCCGCTCGGGCTGCGAAGTAAGCACCGAAACCACGGCATCGGGCCGGTAAGTAGCGCATACCGCGCCCAACTCCTCCACCGGCATGTTCTGGCCGAGGTAGAGGGTGTGCTGGCCCCGGGCGCGCAGGGTGTAGTTCATGAATAGCAGGGCCAGCTCGTGCAGCTCGTGAGCGGGCAAAAACAGCACCCAGCGGCGAGCCGTGGCGGGCACGCCGGGCAGCGCATCGGTGGCGGCCGACATCTTCTGACGCAGCAAATGGGCCAACAGGTGCTCCTGGGCGGGGTTCACGGTACCGGCCAGCCACATCAGCCCAATGCGCTGGAGCAGCGGATAGGCCACGAACAGCATCATCTTCTCAAAACCAAGCTTATCGGCGGCATCCGTAAACAGGTAGTTGAGGCGCTGCTCGTCGAACCCGAGCATGGCCGCCAGCAGGGCGTTCACCTGCTGGTGGTAGTCGTGGGCATCGTTGCAGCAGGCCAGCACGGCGGCCTGAATCTCGGCATCGCTGAGGCAAGCCACCTGCGAAATACGCTTACCCCGACTGCACAACGTGCTCACGTTCAGCAGGCGGCGCAGGTCGTCGTTGCAATACATTCGGATATTGGTGGCGGTGCGCACCGGGCGCAGCAGGCCGTAGCGCTGCTCCCATATCCGGATGGTGTGCGCCTTGATGCCCGAAAGCTGCTCTAAGTCGCTGATGGAGAAGTGACCCACTGAGATAAATAAAAAATTAAGCTTTGTAAATTAATAGTTGGTGGGTTTGCTCTCCTCCATTGCACCTGCGCTCAAATCATTTTTAATTTTCTCTTTTTCAATTTTTAATTGCCTGTTGCGCGCTAGCTCCAGGTATTTGGGCGACACCCAAAGCAGACCAAACTCGGCCGAGCCATCGCGGCCCGTAGTTTTGTGGTGAGTTTTGTGGGCCATATTCAACGCCCGCAGGTAGGTGTTTTGCGACTTTTTCCAAAAGCGTAACCGACCGTGAATCAGCACGTCGTGCACGAAAAAATAGACCGTGCCATAGCAGGCAATGCCTACGCCCACCCAAAACCACCAGTGCCCCCCGTTGTCGCCGGTGATGAAGAGGACGGCCGAAATGGCCCCGTAAATCAAGAAGAACAGGTCGTTGCGCTCCACCGGGTGCGGGTGGCGCACGTGGTGCGAGCGGTGCAGAAACCACAGCGGCCCGTGCTGCACAAACTTGTGCATGAACCAGGCCCAGAATTCCATGAATCCGAAGGTGACGAAGGTGATGCCAATAGCAGCCAGTGCATTCATGCGGGAGTAACCGGCGCGGAGAAAAAGTTGTTTGCCCGAAGCATAAAAACGCCGCTCCGGCCTATTGCAGGCCAAAGCGGCGTTCAAGATACTATTTTCTGGGGGGTCAGGTTGTGAGTGCGGGCTCGGGGCGGCCTACCATACGAGCTTTTCCTTGCTGAGGAAGGCGGCGATGCCGCGGCGGCAATCGTCGGAACCGCGGGCTTCGGCGTTGCGCTGGGCCGCATAGCGCAGGCCCTCTTCGAGGTCCATTTCGGGCAGGCGGGCCAGCATTTCCTTGGTTACCTCCATGCTCTGGCCCGAGTTTTCGCGGCACAGGCGCTGGGCGTAGGTGCGCACGTTGTCGGCCAGTTCTTCTTTGGTGGCCAGGAAGGTAACGAGGCCCATATCAAGCGCCGTTTGGGCCGAAACCACGTCGCCGCTGAGGAGCAATTGCTTGGTGCGGGCCTCCCCTATTTTGCGCACCAGAAACACGCTAACGATGGCCGGAATGAAACCGATTTTGACTTCGGTGTAGCCAAACTTGGCCTCGGGCACGGCAAACGTGAGGTCGCAGATGGCGGCCAGGCCGCAGCCGCCGGCCAGCGCATGGCCCTGCACCTGCCCGATTACCAGTTTCTTGAGGGTATAAATCTGGTGGAAAAGCTGCATGAGGTGCGTGCTGTCCTCCAGGTTATCGGTGTAGCCGAAGCTCTGCAAATCCTGAATATAAGCGAGGTCAGCCC
>JALYUH010000067.1 GCA_030853985.1 Bacteroidota bacterium
GGCCGGGGCCGAGGCCGCGCTGGCCGCCGAGCCGCTGCTCACGCCCGAATACTTCGCCGTGGCCGATGCCCAAACGCTGCAGCCGCTGGCCGCCTACGCGCCGGGCCGGGCCGTAGTGCTGTGCCTGGCCGCGCACCTGGGCGGCGTACGCCTGATTGACAACGTGGTGGTGGAAGGGTAGGTGAGTGAGGGCGTGAAATGGGTAAAAGCGGGCGGCAGCAAGCCCTACGGCTCCTTTCCCATTTCACGGCCTTACTCATCTGCCGTGGGGCTACCTTTGCCGGATAATTACTTGCTGCTATTCGCTTGAAAACGTTTCTGAATATTCTCAAATACGGGCTGCTGCTGAGCATCTCGGGGGCGCTGATGTGGTACGCCATGCGCGGCCTGAAATGGGATGCCATCGGGCATGCCATCCGCACGGCCAACTACGCCTGGCTGCTGGTAACGCTGGGGCTGTCGGTGCTGGGCTATTTTAGCCGGGCCTACCGCTGGCGCATGCAGTTGGATGCTTCGCAAACGCCCGCCCCGTTCTGGGCCGTGTACCACGCCATGATGGTGGGCAACCTGGCCAACATTGTGCTGCCGCGCATGGGCGAAGTCATCCGCTGCTCGGTGCTGCGGCGCACGAGTGGCGTGCCGGTGCAAGTGGCCATTGGCACGGTGGTAACCGAGCGCGTAATTGACGTGCTGGTGCTGCTGGGCCTGCTGGGCAGTGTGCTGCTGCTCGATTTCAAAACCTTTTGGGGCTTTGTGACGCAGAACGTGCTGGGCGGCAAATATGATGCCTTGGCCCGCAACCGTACGCCGCTGCTCATTGCGGCCGTGGTGGCGGTGCTGCTGCTGGTAGTGGCGGGCGTAGCCCTGTTCCGCAACCTGGAGCGGCTGCGGCAGAATGCGTTTTTCAACAAGGGCGTGGTATTCGTGAAGGGCCTGCTGGCGGGCGTATTCAGCGTGCTGAAACTGGAGAAGAAAGGCCTTTTTCTGCTGCACACGCTCTTCACCTGGCTGGTGTATTACCTGATGGACTACCTGGCGTTCTTCTGCTTTCCCGAAACCTATGGCCTGGATATGAAGGCCGGCTTGGCGGTGCTCACGTTTGGCGCATTCGGCATGGCCGCGCCGGTGGCGGGCGGCATCGGGCCGTTCCACGTCATGGTGCAGGGCATTCTACTGGTGTATGGCATCAGCAAGGAGGCCGGCATTGCCTTCGCGCTGGTGGTACACGGTGCCCAAACCCTGCTGGTCGTGGTGATGGGGGCCATCAGCTTCGTGGCCGTGGCCGCCGTCGATAAAGGCACGGTTGCTGCCGAAGCCGAAGCCCTGGCCCACGAGCCGCTTACCAGTGAGTGAATGGGCGGATGAGTGAATGGGCAAACGATGTTCGTCGCTATTCACTCATTCGCCCATTCACTCCTTCACGCATTGCTTTTATGTGGACGAAAGATAAAATCCTCAGCCGCGCGCAGCTGCCGGCCACCGTGGCGGGCTGGCGCGCGCAGGGCCGCCGGGTGGTGTTCACCAACGGCTGCTTCGATTTGCTGCACCTCGGGCACGTCGACTATCTGGAGCAGGCCCGTCACCTGGGCGATGCGCTGGTGGTGGGCCTGAACACTGACGCTTCGGTGAGCGGCCTCAAGCCCGGCCGGCCCATTCAGGACGAGGAGGCCCGGGCGCGCATTCTGGCCGCGCTGGCGTTTGTGGATGCCGTGGTGCTGTTTGGCGAGCCCACGCCGCTGGCCCTAATCGAGCTGGTGCAGCCCGATATATTGGTGAAAGGCGACGACTACGCCCCCGAAACCATTGTGGGCTACGATGTGGTGATGGCCCGCGGCGGCCAGGTGCGCACGGTGCCGCTGGTGGCCGGCTATAGCACCTCGCGCATTGTGGCGCACATCATCGCCACGCAGTAGCCAGTTTGGCAGGAACGGAAGACTGCATCTTTTTTGCAAGACCGGTGTTTTGATTTCGGAAGCTGGGCTCCATTCTCTTTGGTTTCCAATCACTCACTCCTTTTCCCAATCTCATGTCTCTTCCCTATTTGCTCATCATCGTGCTGATGGCGGCCAGCTGGGCCATCCAATGGCGGCTGCGCAGCAAGTTTAAGCAGTACGCCCAAGTGGGCCTGAGCTCGGGCCTAAGCGGGGCTGAAATCGCCGCCAAAATGCTGTCCGACAACGGTATTTACGATGTGCGCATCATCAGCACTACCGGCCAGCTTACCGACCACTATAACCCCACCGACAAAACCGTGAACCTAAGCGAAGGCGTGTACGCCGAGCGCAGCGCGGCGGCGGCGGCCATCGCGGCCCACGAGTGCGGCCACGCCGTGCAGCACGCCACGGCGTATTCCATGCTGAAATTTCGTTCGGCCCTGGTGCCTGCGCTCAGTTCCGTGTCGCGCTTCATGCCCTGGATACTGATTGCGGGCATTCTGATGCTGCGCACCAGCATTATTCCGTTGGGTGTGGGCATTGGCCTGTTTTCGCTTACCACGCTGTTTTCGTTTATCACTCTGCCGGTCGAGTTTGATGCCTCGCGCCGTGCCCTGGCCTGGATGGACGAGCGGGGCGTGGTAACTACCCAAGAGCACGCCATGGCCAAAGACGCGCTCTGGTGGGCCGCCATGACCTACGTGGTAGCTGCTCTGGCCTCGCTGGCTACGCTGCTTTACTACGTGAGCATTTTCCTGCGCCGCCGCTAAGGCCCGGCCAGTCAAGCCCCGAAAAAGGCCGCCATTCTGCAAGCAGGATGGCGGCCTTTTTTTATTGAATCAGCAACAGTTATTTGTTAGAAAGCGAGTTACCCCAGCTTCTTGTAGCGCACGCGCTTGGGCTCCACGTCGCCCAGGCGCTTGCGCTTGGCCTCTTCGTAGTCCGTGAAGTTGCCCTCGAACCACACCACTTCCGAGTCGCCCTCGAAAGCCAGGATGTGCGTGGCCAGCCGGTCGAGGAACCACCGGTCGTGGCTGATGATAACGGCGCAGCCAGCGAAGTTTTCCAGCGCGTCTTCCAGGGCCCGGATGGCGTTTACGTCCAGGTCGTTGGTGGGCTCATCGAGGAGTAGCAGGTTGGCTCCCTGCTTCAGAGTCATGGCCAGGTGCACGCGGTTTTTCTCGCCGCCCGAGAGTGAGCCGACTTTCTTCTCCTGGTCGCCGCCGCCGAAGTTGAACTTGCTCACGTAGGCGCGGGAGTTCACCGGCCGGCCGGCCAGCAGCATGGTTTCGGTGCCGCCCGTGATGGTGTCGAACACCGACTTTGCGCCGTCCAGCGTGTCGTGCTGCTGGTCGATGTAGGCCGTGAGCACCGTGGGGCCCACTTCAAACGAACCCGCGTCGGGCTGCAGCTGGTCGGTTATCATCCGGAACAGCGTGGTTTTGCCCGCGCCGTTCGGCCCGATGATGCCCACGATGCCACCCTGCGGCAGCGAGAAGCTCAGGTTCTCAAACAGCAGCTTGTCGCCGAAGGCCTTGGTAATACCTTCGGCCTCAATTACCTGCGCGCCCAGGCGCGGGCCGTCCGGGATGAACAGCTCCAGCTTCTGCTCCTTGTCTTTGGCTTCTTCGCTGGCCAGCTTGTCGTAGTTGGCCAGGCGGGCTTTGCCTTTTGATTGGCGGGCTTTGGGCGACATCCGCACCCAGTCCAGCTCGCGTTGCAGGGTTTTGGCGCGCTTGCTCTCGGAGTTTTCCTCCTTGGCCATGCGGTCGGTTTTCTGCTCCAGCCAACTGCTGTAGTTGCCCTTCCACGGAATGCCCGAGCCGCGGTCCAGCTCCAGAATCCAGCCCGCCACGTTGTCGAGGAAGTACCGGTCGTGGGTTACGGCGATAACCGTGCCTTTGTACTGCTGCAAATGCTGTTCCAGCCAGTACACGCTTTCGGCGTCGAGGTGGTTGGTGGGCTCATCAAGTAACAATACGTCAGGCTCTTGCAGCAGTAGGCGGCACAACGCCACCCGGCGCTTCTCGCCGCCCGAGAGGTTACCGATGAGGGCTTCTTCGGGCGGGGTACGTAGCGCGTCCATGGCGCGCTCCAGCTTGGTGTCGAGGTTCCAGGCGTCGAGTTGGTCGAGGCGCTCCTGCACCTTGCCCTGGCGGTCAAGCAGCTTGTCGAAGTCGGCATCCTCGGCCCCGAAGGCTTCGTTGATTTCGTCGTATTCCTTCAACAGGGCCACGGTTTCGGCCGCTCCTTCCTCCACCACCTGGCGCACGGTTTTGGTAGGGTCGAGCTGGGGTTCCTGCTCGAGGTAGCCCACCGAGTAGCCCGGCGAAAACACCACTTCACCCTGAAATTGCTTATCCACGCCGGCAATGATTTTTAAGAGGCTCGACTTGCCCGAGCCGTTGAGGCCGAGCACGCCAATTTTGGCCCCGTAAAAAAACGAGAGGTAGATATTTTTGAGAACTTGCTTCTGCGGCGGGTAAATCTTACTCACGCCGGCCATGCTGAAGATGATGGTCTGGTCGCTCATGGGAAATAATAAAGGTGCTGAAGAGAGAAGAAAATGCCGCCGCCGGCTCGGCCAGCTGTTGCGGAGCGCAAAGAACGGCAAACCCGGCGGCACAAACTAACCGGACTGCGGCGGCGGCATTGGCCGAAAATCCGCCCATCGCCCGATGTGCGCGGTGCATCATCCCTTCATCGTCTTTTTGCCGTAAACTTGTAATTCCTTCCTCTCTTCCACGTTCTGGCCCCGGTACTGCTTACTCCCGACCTACTCTCTCCCATTTCCCACACGCTTCCTACCCACGAGGTTATTATTTTATGGAACCAACCGACCACTTGCTGGCCGATGCCCAGCGCTTCGGCTACGTGGAAGCCGAAGGCGTTTGGCTGCGCCCCGCGCTCGCCCAGCCCGCCCGCCAGATTGGGCAGGTGAAAGACACGGCCGAAGCCGCCCTGCTGTACTTCGCCCAACGCTTCGGTCTGCTGCGCACCAAAGTCGAAACGACCCTGGCCAACATGGTGGCCAGCGACAATAAAGGCTCTTTTCTGATGAAAGTGCTGCACCTGAAGGAGCAGTTGAAAACCTACGAAGGCCTCGGCGATTTTGAGGCCCTGCACCGCCAGCTCGTGGCTGCCGAGGAGGCAATGGCCGTGACCGTAGCCCAGAACCGCGAAAAAAACCTGGCCACCAAGCTTGGTTTCATTCAGGAAGCCGAGGCCCTGCGCGACAGCATCGAGTGGGTGTCGGCCAGCGAAAAGGTGAAAGACCTGCGCCAGGGCTGGCTCAAAACCGGCCCCGTGGACAAAGTGCGCGCCGACGAGCTCGAAAGCCTTTTTCAGGATGCCATTCAGGTGTTTTTTGACCGGCGCAAGGCGTTTCAGTCCGATAAGAAGGCCATGACCAACCGGGTGCAGGCCCGCTACCTCGACCTCATTCAGCAGGCCGAAAACCTGAAAAACTCCGACCAGTTCGAAACCGTGTCGCGCCAGCTCAAGCAATTGCAGCTGGCCTGGCGCGAGGTGAACGGCACGCTGCCTAAAAAGCAGGCCTCCGAGCTATGGACGCGTTTTCGGGCGGCCAACAACCACTTCTTTGAGCGCCTCAAAACCCATATTGCCACCCAGCAGGCCGCCGGCGCGCCCGGTGCCCCCGCCCCGGTCGAGGTGCTGCTGGCCCGCAAGCGCGCCCTGGCCGAGCGGGCCGAAGCCCTGATGAGCGTGCCCCCGCAGGAAGCCATCAACCACGCCAAGGCCCTGCAGGCCGAGTGGAAACAGGTGGGCACCGTGCGCGGCGAGGAGTCGGACCGCATCTGGCAGCGCTTTATGGTGGCCTGCGACAAGATTTTCGAGCTCAGCGCCCTCGAATACCACTTGCGCAAGCGCACCGACGGCGCGCCCCTGCCCACCGAGCCCGCCGAGCGCGCCCGCTTCCGGGCCAGCACGTTGCGCACCCTGCTCGTGGACGATAACCAGGAGCTGGACACCCTGCGCGACAACCTCGCCAACCTCAGTGCCAGCCCCGCCAACGAGGCTTTCCGGCAACTGCTGCAAACCAAGGTGCGCTCGTTCGAGCGGAAAATCCGCACCAAAAACGACCTGATTGCCCTGTTTACGCAGCAAGCCCAGGCCGCCGGCTAACCTTGGCCCGCATTATGCGTTGGCAGAACCAGCGCCGATGCAGGCTTGTATCTTAGCCGGAAAACCTTACCTTCGCCAACCTTTTTTATTCCTTCGCATTATGTACTGGACACTCGAACTGGCTTCTTACCTGGAAGACGCTCCCTGGCCCGCCACCAAAGACGAACTGATTGACTTCTCCATCCGCTCAGGCGCGCCCATGGAAGTAGTGGAGAACCTGCAAGCCCTGGAAGACGACGGCCAGCCCTACGAAAACATCGAGGAAGTATGGCCCGACTACCCCACCAAGGAAGACTTCATGTTTAACGAGGACGAGTATTAAGTGCAATGAACAATTATCAGTGAACAATGAGCAATTGCTCATCGGTTACTCGCACCGGGGCTCGTTCCTCATCAGGCGCCGCGAAATTGATAATTGCTGATTGCCCATTGCTCATTGAGAATCTGGTTGCGGGCTACCCCGGTAGGGTGTTGGTCCGCAACCTTTTTTTGGGCCTGCCCGCGCCGGCTTTCGTGGCCATCGTGGGGCACAATGGCGCGGGCAAAACCACGTTATTTCGGGTGCTCACCGGCCAGCTACCCTACCAGGGCAGCGTGCAGCTGCACGGGCAGGAAGTGCGCACGCTACGCCGCGCCGCCACGGCCGGCCTGCTCGGCTACTTGCCCCAGCGCGGCAGCCTGGGCTTTGCCATTGCCGTGCGCGAGCTCGTGGTGATGGGCCGCTACCGCCACCACGGCCTGCTAAGTGCCTACGCGGCCGCCGACTACGCCCTGGCCGATGCCGCGCTGGCCCGCGTGGGTATGGCCCACCTGGCCGCCCGCGATTTCACCCAACTTTCGGGCGGCGAGCAGCAGCTGGTGTGGCTGGCCCAGCTCAGCCTGCAGGATGCGCAGATATATCTGCTCGACGAGCCCACCCAACAGCTCGACCCCTACTACCGCCGCCAGGTTTTCGGCTTGGTTCATGGTTGGGCCGCGCAGGAGCGCAAAACCGTGCTCTGCAGCACCCACGACCTCGACAACCTCACCGAGCTAACGGGCTACCTGCTGAACTTGTCGGAGCCCGCGCCGCAGCTGCGCCCACTATCGGCCGCCACCGTGCGCGAGGCGAAGCAGTGGCTGGAGCAGGCACCATTGCGGTAGGGGCGGGGCCGGCCCCCGCCCGTTGTTGAACAGAATAGTCGCCCTGAGACTGCGGCCAGCGCGCAGCCAGCGCACTAGTGCCGCTGCCCCGGCCGGCCGCGCAGCACCTGCCCGATGGAGCGCATAAACGGCCCGGCCGATACCGAATTCATCACCCGCAGGTTGTCGGCCCACGAGGTTTGCTCATCCAGAAAGCGGAAGATGCGCTCGACGGGGTTGCGCTCGAACAGCTGCCGGAAAATGTCGCGCGTGCTTTCGCCCCGGCGCTTCATAATGTCGAGCAGCAGCGTGTCGAACAGCCGGAACTGCCACTTATCGCCCGTCGTATCGGCGGGCGGGTGGCCGGTGGCGGCCAGGGCCTGCACCAGCCGCGCCGAGTGCTGCTGAATGCGCTTGAAAGCGTAGCCGGTGCTGGGCTTGGCCCGTCCGCCCCGCGTGCCCAGGTTGATAACGTGCTGGCCCACGCGGTCGGGCAGCGGATGGTCCGTCATCGGAATGGCGCCCACTTCCTCGGCTACTATTCGGTAGTTTTTCAGGCCCAGCGTGTGGATTAAGTATTCCCGGATGGCGGCTTCATATTCTTCCTTCGGCAGTACCGTTTCCGAAAATAACGTATATTCCACCAAGGCTTTGCGCGTCGAAAAGGGCAGCACGTAGATGAACCGCGCCTCCCGCTGCTGCACCCCCCGGAAGTCCATGAACTCTACCGTCGTGGGGTCGAATACGTCCGTTTCGGTTTCAATTTCCCAGCCCACGAAGTGCTGCAACAAGTAGCGGTGCTTCGCGGGCCGCCGTAGCTTGGCCAGGTCGGGCGGGCGGCTGTCGAAGGCGTAGCGGGCCGTGAATTCGCCGGCGGACGTGGTGGCGCGCACCCCAATCCGGCGGGTGTTTTCCAGGTTGCTTACCTGCGCCTGCACCACCGTAAACTGCGCCGGCCGCGCCGCTAGCGCCTGCTGCACAAAACGGTAGTAATCAAGCCCATTGATGGTTTTGTAGCGGTAGCGGCCCAGGTCAATGACGCGCTCGAATTCGGGGCTGCGAAACGCAATTTTACGCCATTCGTGCGCCACAATGGGGTCGAAAACGCTCGGTTCATCGGCCCAAAATGACCAGGTGCGGTCATTTTGCGTTTTGGCTTCGGGCTCGATGAGCAGCACCTTCTTATCGGCCAGCCGGGGTTCCTGCGCGAGGTGGTAGGCCAGGCTAAGGCCCGCCGCGCCCCCGCCCACAATGAGGTAATCATATTCCAAAACAGTAGCGGCCGCGGCGGATGACATAACAGGAAAATCCGCCAAAACAGCGGATAAGGCACGAAGCTAGCCACAAAAAAAGCCGCTCCCGAAGAAGCGGCTTTTGCAGTCAATGGTTTTCAAA
>JALYUH010000068.1 GCA_030853985.1 Bacteroidota bacterium
GCCCTGAACGGCCCCAGCTTTCGCGGAGCCCACTTTTCCCCGCAGGCGCTGGCCGCTGGCGCGAGCCACGCCGTGGTCGACGACGTGCTGCTGGCCGCCTCCGACCCCATCCGCTACACCTACGCCCCCGACCCGCTGGTGGCTTTGCAGGAGCTGGCCCGGCACCACCGCCGGCAGTTCCGCATTCCGGTGCTGGCCATCACGGGCTCCAACGGCAAAACCACCACCAAGGAGCTGCTCACGGCCGTGCTGATGCAGAAATTCAAGGTACTGGCTACCATCGGCAACCTGAATAACCACATCGGCGTGCCGCTCACGCTGCTGCGCCTGCGGGCGGACGAGCACGATTTTGCCGTGATTGAGATGGGGGCCAACCACCGGGGCGAAATCGCGGCCTACTGCGCGTGGGCCGAGCCCACGCACGGCCTCATCACCAACATCGGCAAGGCCCACCTCGAAGGCTTCGGCGGGGCCGAGGGCGTGGCCCTGGGCAAGGGCGAGCTGTTCGACTACCTCACCCGCACCGGCGGCACGGCCTTCGTAAACACCCTGGATGCGCGCCTACCCAGCCTGGCCGCGCAGGTGCCCACCACCGTTAGCTACCCGCGCGTGATGGACGACTACCCGGCCACGTTGCTGTCGGCCGCGCCCGCCGTGGCCCTGCGCCTCGGCGACCAGACCGACATCGTGGCCCAACTCACCGGCGACTACAACTTTCCCAACCTGGCTGGCGCCGCCGCAGTGGGGCAGTTTTTTGGGGTCCCGACGGCTAAAATAGCCGCCGCCCTGGCCGGCTACAATCCGCAGAACAACCGCTCGCAGCTGGTGCGCACCGCCGCCGGCAACGAACTGGTGCTCGATGCCTACAACGCCAATCCCAGCAGCATGGCCGCCGCGCTGCGCAGCTTCGCGGGCCGCCCCACGGCCGCCGGCCAAACCAAGCTGGTGCTGCTGGGCGACATGTTCGAGCTCGGCCCTGAAAGCGCCAACGAGCACCGCCAAATTGGCGAGCTGCTGGCGGAGCTTCAGCTGCCGCAGGTACTGCTTATTGGCCCCGAAATGGCGCGGGCCGCCGCGCGGGCGGGCTCCATCCAGCATTTCGCCACCAAAGCCGAAGCCGCCGAATGGCTGCGCGCCAACCCCGCGCGCGGCCGGCAGGTGCTGGTGAAGGGCAGCCGCGGCATGGCCCTGGAAACGCTGGCGGAGCTGCTGTAACCGGTGAGGTGTGAAATGGTGAGGTGGTGATTTTGATGTTCGCAATGCGCAGGTCACGCCGGTTGAACAGCAAACTCACCACCTCACCATTTCACACCTCACCACTAAAATGGGCTCACGAAATCCTTGAAAGCGGGCAGCTCTTCGTCTTTGCCCGACACCAGGGGCTGGACTTCGGTGCCCCAGTTGATGGCCAGGTCAGCATCGTCCCAGCGCAAGCCGCCTTCGGTGGCGGGGGCGTAGTAATCCGAGCACTTGTAGAGGAAGGCCGTGTGGTCTTCGAGCGCCATGAAGCCGTGGGCGAAACCGGCCGGGATGTAGAACATATTGGCGCGCCCGGCCGTGAGCTCAACCAGTTGGTGCTGGCCGTAGGTGGGCGAAGCGGGCCGCAAATCTACCGCCACATCGAGGGCGCGGCCCTGCCCCACGCGCACCAGCTTGGCCTGGGCGTGGGGCGGGCACTGAAAATGCAGGCCGCGCAACACGCCTTTCTTGGAGGTCGACTGGTTGTCCTGTACCCACTGGGCATCGGCTCCGGCCTGGGCCATGAGGCGGGCGCTGAAGGTTTCGAAGAACACGCCCCGGTCATCGGCAAACACGCGGGGGGTAAACTCAATCAGGCCGGCGATGGGGAAGGTTTTGATTTCCATTGGGGCAAAGGTAGAAGGTTGGGGAGAATGGTTTGGTGATGCGGAGCGGGAATCGGGCAGAGATACGGGCTGTTTGTTTGCCATGCTGAGCTTGCCCAGGAAGACGGGATGGGGCTAAATCCGCCCAACCGCAGCCACCGCCGAGATATACTTGTCCAGCACCAGCTGCTCGTCGAACTTAGCTTCGGCCAGGTAGCGGCTGTTGTGGCCCATGCCGCGCAGGTCGGCGTCGGACAGGCGCAGCACTTGCCCCATTTTGGCGGCCAGGTCCTCGCCGCTGCGCACCTGGCAGAGGAAACCATTGCGGCCATCGACCACGGTTTCGCGGCAGCCGGGCACGTCGGTGGTTACCAGGGGCTTGCCCACGGCGGCGGCTTCGAGCAGGGTTTTGGGGGTGCCTTCGCGGTAGCTGGGCAGCACCACGCAGTCGGCGCGGTGCAGGTGGGCGGCCACATCGTCGGAGCGGCCCAGGTATTCGATGTCGCCGGTTTTCAGCCACTCCTCGAACGTGGCGCGGGGCACGCCCACGCCGCCCGCCTCGTCGAGCCCGCCCAGCAGCTGAACGCGGGTGCCCGGCACGGCCTGCCGAATGATTTTGGCCGCCTCAAAGTATTCAACCACGCCCTTTTCGTAGAGCACCCGCGCCACCATCAGGAACACGAACGGGGTTTGGCGCGTGAACTCGGCGGCGGGCCGGAACTTGGTGGTATCGACCCCGGAGCCGGGCAGCAGGTCGGTTATTTCACGCTTCACCAGGCCGTTATCCAGGAAAAGCTGCCGGTCGTCGCCGTTCTGAAAAAACACTTTGGCCGGGAAGCGAAACGCGAAGCGGTAGAGCCCCAGCGCCACTTTGCTCACGAAGTTTTTGATGATAAATACCGTGCCCAGCCCGCTCACGTTGTTGATGCTGGGAATGCCCGCCAGCCGCGCCGCGATGCTGCCGTAGATGTTGGGCTTAATGGTGTAGTGCAGCACCACATCGGGCTTTTCGCGCTTGTAAATCTGGTAGAAGCGGCGCGTGAGGGCGGCATCCTTCACGGGGTTGGTGCCCTTATTTTCCATCAGAATGGGCACGAAACGGCAGCCCAGCTCGGTTTCGAGGCGCGCCGAGTAGTCGTCGGGCGGGGCAATGGCCAGCACTTCGTGGCCAGCAGCCTGCAGGGCGCGCACGAGGCTGGCGCGGAAATTCCAAATGTTCCAGCTGGTATTGATGACGAGGGCGACGCGCAAAACGGTGAGTAGTGAGTGGTGAGATGGTGAGTTCCGGGGCAAAGGTCGACCTTACGGATTTTACACGCCTCTGTCTGTTCAAACACTCACTAGTTCACCAACTCACCATTTCACCTTTTCGCCGGTACTTTGTGGGCGTTTCCTGTGTTATGCTTTCGATGAACATCCACCTTTCGGGCTTCCTATTTCTTTTGGCGTTGCTGCCGCAGTTGGCTGCCGCTACGCCGCCGGTGCTGCCGGGCCAGCTCATCTTTCAGAAAAACTGCGTGCGCTGCCACGGGGCCAACGGCAAGCGCGGGGCCAACGGCGCGCACGACCTCACCAAGAGCAACCTGAATGAGTTTGGGCGTACCTACCTCGTCACCAACGGCATGGGTAAGATGCCGGCTTTCGGCAAAAAACTCACGCCGGAGCAGGTGCAGCAGGTGGTGGCGTACTCGCTGATGCTGAAGTAAGCTAAAGTGAAACGAACGTCATGCAGAATGCGCTGCATGGCGTTCTTTCCTCACCATGTTCCTCCGCAGGACGTTCTTTTTGGTCGGAATTGCGTTTAGCTTCTCCTGACCCATCCAATACTGATTTCAACCATTTTTCCATGGCAAATACCCAATCCGGCGGCCGCAAGCCCGGCAACAGCACCCGCCACGTCGGCGCGGTGGATGGCGTGAAAGGCCGGGCCGGCCGCATGCTCCTGAAAGCCACCGACAACGGCACCTACGAAACCGCCAAGGAGCACGAAACCGCCGTGCTCATCTCGGTGCCGCCGCGCCGGCAGTCCGAAGCCCAGACCACCGAGTACCTCGACGAGCTGGCATTTCTGATTGAAACGGCCGGCGCGACCGCCACCAAGCGCTTCGTGCAGCGCCTCGAAAAACCCGATATCCGGACCTACGTGGGCGAGGGCAAGCTGGCCGAAATCAAGGCCTACGTGCAGCACGAGGGCACCAGCATGGTGGTGTTCGACGACGACCTGTCGCCGTCGCAGCTGCGCAACCTGGAGGCCGAGCTGCTGGTGAAAATCGTGGACCGTTCGCTGCTCATTCTCGATATTTTCGCGCTGCGGGCCAAGTCGGCTACCTCGCGCACGCAGGTCGAGCTGGCGCAATATCAATACTTACTACCCCGCCTCACCGGCCTCTGGACTCACCTCGACAAGCAGCGCGGTGGCGTAGGCATGAAAGGCCCAGGCGAAACGGAGATTGAAACCGACCGCCGCATCGTGCGCGACCGCATTGCCTTCCTCAAGGAGAAGCTGGAGGACCTCGACAAGCAGAGCCACACCCAGCGCAAGGCGCGCGGCGGCAGCATTCGGGTGGCGCTGGTGGGCTATACCAACGTGGGCAAAAGCACGCTGATGAACGTGCTGGGCAAGGCCGAAGTATTCGCCGAAAACAAGCTGTTTGCCACCGTGGACGCTACTACGCGCAAAGTGGTGCTCGAAAACACGCCGTTTTTGCTCTCCGACACCGTTGGTTTTATCCGCAAGCTGCCCACCAAGCTGATTGAGAGTTTTAAGAGCACGCTCGATGAGATTCGGGAGGCCGACTTGCTGCTGCACGTCGTGGATATTTCGCACCCCAATTTCGAGGAGCAGATTCAGGTGGTGAACGACACGCTGGGCGAGATTGGCGCGGCCGATAAGCCGATGCTATTGGTGTTCAACAAGATTGACCAGTACAAGCACGACGACGTGGAGCTCGACCCCTTCGGCGAAGTGCTCGATGCCGAGGACGACGGCACCGCGCCGCGCCCGCCGCTGGCGCAACTGCAAGCCACTTACATGGCCAAGCTGCACGACCCGGTGGTGTTCATCTCGGCCCAGGACCGCACGAATATGGACGAGCTGCGCGAGCTGCTGGGCAAGCGCGTGGTGGCCCTGCACCAGCAGCGCTACCCGTACCAGGCCAACAGCTGGGGCAGCGAGGAGTAGCACCGGGCCGGTGGCGGCATGAAATTGTTGCCGGCCCAGGCCAGCGTGAACGTTGCATGAATATTACCGTAAGGGCGAAGGCCGGGCTTCATCAGGCCCGGCCTTTTCTATGATGATGCGGGCGCGGTTTTTTCTTTTGGGTGGTTTGCTGCTGCTGGGCCGGGGCCGGGCCGCCGCCCAGGATATTCCCGTGTACCCACCGCCCGCGCCGCTCGATACAGCCGGCGTGGGCAAGTCCGATGCCCAGACGTTTGCCAACTCGCAGGTGGTGGGCATGGGGCCGAGCAAGGGCCTGATTGTGAAATACGAGCGGATTCCGGGCAATTTTAGTCTGAAAAGTACGGCCGTGGGCGGCGTAGGTGACTACAACACCACCGTCAGCAAAAATGCCAACCTAGTGGTGAAGGCGTACGCCCCGCTGCTCAACCACCCCCATCTGAAGCTGATTCTGGGCCTGAACTACGACCGCCAGGAATTCCAGTTCAGCACGCCGGCCACTACCGACCAGTACGGCCTCTACAGCAACATCGAGAACAAAGGGCTGAGCGTGATTGGCGCGCAGCTGGCCATCATCCGGCCCGTGGACGCGGTGCATTGGTACATCTTCCGCACCAAAACCGAGCTCAACGGCGACTACAATTCCGGCGAGCTCAACATCGGCGATTACCTCAAAGTCACTTCCGAATTTATCTACGGTTGGAAGCGCAGCCCCACGTTTGCCTGGGGCCTGGGCCTGCAGCTGGGCTACAACTTAGGCCGCCAGAGCATCTATCCGGTGCTGGTATACAACCGCACATTTAACCCGCGCTGGGGTGTGGAGGCGCTGTTTCCGGCCCGGGTGCTGGTGCGGCGCAACGTGTCGGCCCGCTCGCTGCTGTTTGCCGGCTACGAGGTGGCCAGCAACAACTACAACATCCATCTGCGCAACGCATTCGCTTCGCCCAACAACCCGCGCGTGACCTCGCTGGAGCTGCGGCAGATTGACCTGAAATTCCGCCTGCGCTACGAGCATGAGCTGCTGTCCTTTCTCTGGACGGGCGTGGAAGCGGGCTACCGCTATAACTACCAACTCAACGCCTTCGACCGCACCAACAGCACCCGCGACCGGCTTATCGACAGCCAGCTCGGCGGCACGCCGTACGCGAGCCTGGATTTGTTTATCGTGCCGCCGAAGAAGCTGCTGCAAAAGGCCGAGCGCAGCCGAAAGTAGCGCATGCACGGCCGCTGCGAGTCCGCGCTTAAACGAATCGCCCGGGCACCTGGGTCTTCCGCCCCAAAACCCAGTGCTTGCCTTTGCCCGGCCCTTCAGGGCCAGGATTCCAGTCCCAACCCTGTTTTAGGGCTTTAGCCCGTCCTGGTTCGCCGTTGGAGAGGGACTAAAGCCCCGCCATTCAATCAGCAATTCCTCATCCCGACGCTAAAGCGCCGGGCAAAGCCGAACTGAACGATTTGGTGTGGAAGCCCTGCCTGGGCGCGGACTCGCAAGCGTCCACGCTATGCTTTTTGCTGCCGCCGCTTCAGGCCCTTGAGCCACTTGTAGGTAGCTTCCTGGGCTTGCAGGGGCTTCTCCCCTTCCAAAGCGGGCACAAATCTATTCTCGAAATCGCGGGCTTTCACGTTGTCGTGGCGCTGGAAGTCGAGCAGCTGACGCACTTCGGCGCGCAGGGTTTCGTCGAGGATAGGGAAGGCGACTTCGACGCGGCGGTCGAGGTTGCGGGTCATCCAGTCGGCGGAGGAAACGTAGACTTTTTCCTCGCCGCCGTGGGCGAACACGTACACGCGGCTGTGTTCGAGGAAGCGGTCGACGAGGCCGCGCTGGCTGATGTTTTCGCTGAAGCCGGGCTGGCCGGGCACGAGGCGGCCGATGCCGCGCACGATGAGCTCGACGCGCACGCCGGCGTGGCTGGCTTCGTAGAGCTTGGCAATTATGCCATCGTCCTCCACGGCATTCACCTTGAGGATGATGTACGCCTCTTTGCCCTTCTTAGCCTGCTTGATTTCGTAATCGATGAGGGCGTTGAGGCCGGGGCGCAGGCCGAAGGGCGCTACCAGCAGCTGGTGCAGCTCGGGCACGGTGGACTGGTCGCGGAGGTAGTCGAACACCAGGGCGGCCTCGCGGGTCAGGCGCTCGTCGGCCGTGAACAGGCCGTGGTCAGTGTAGAGGTCGGCGGTGCTTTCGTTGAAGTTGCCGGTGCTGAAATAGGCGTACTGCCGGGTGGTTTCGTCGGGCTCGCGGCGGGCAATCAATAGCAGCTTGCTATGCACTTTGAGCTCGGGCGGCGTGAGCACGACGTGCGCGCCGGCGCGCTTCAGCTTATCGGCCCAGAACAGGTTGGACTCCTCATCGAACCGGGCTTTGAGCTCGACTACGGCCGTGACCTGCTTGCCGTTTTTGGCGGCTTTAAGCAGGGCTTTCACCACTTCGCTCTTGTTGGCCACGCGGTAGAGGGTGATGCTGATGGCGGACACGCGCGGGTCGGCGGCGGCTTCGCGCAGCAGGCGCGTTACGTAGTCGAACGACTGGTAGGGCGGGTGCAGCAGGTGGTCGCGCTGGCCAATGGCGGCGAGCAGGCTACCGGTGCGCGGCAGGGTGGGGTGCGGCAGCGCGGGCCGGGGCGGGTATTGGTAATCGGCCTCGCCGAAGTTGGGAAAGCCGAAGATGTCGCGGAAATTATGATAGCGGCTGCCCTCCACCAAGGCCTCGTCGGTGATGCCGGTTTTCTGCTTGAGGGCGCGCAGGGCCTCGGGCGGCATGGTGGGGTCGTAGAGCAGGCGGGCGGGGAAGCCGGTGGCGCGCTTGGCGAGGCTGCTGCGAATTTTCTCCATGAGGTCGCCCGATACTTCTTCTTCGATGTCCAATTCGGCGTCGCGGGAGAGCTTCACGGCGCTGACGGCGATTTGCTGATAGGCGGGAAACAGCTCGGCCGCGCCGACGCGAATAACGTCGTCCAGGAAGAGGACGTAGCGCTCGTCGCCTTCATCGGGCAGGCGCACGAAGCGGCCGCCGTGGCGCTTGGTGGGCAGTTCCATGAGCAGAACGCGCTCGGCTTCGGCCTTCTTGGTTTTGGCGACCGGCTGGCTCAGAAAGAAGGTGAGGTAGACGGTTTGGTCCTTGAGGAAGAGGTGGTGCAGGGTGTCGTCGAGCACGACGGGCGAGAGCAGGTCGCGCACATTGTCGCGGAAGTATTGGGCGGTCCAGGCGCGCTGCTGGTCCGTGAGCTCGGCCTCGCTGAGCAGGTGGATGTGGCGCTCGTTGAGGGCGGGCAGGAGCTGCCCGCGGAAGGTGCGGCCGAACTCTTCCTGCTGGCGGCCCACTTCGGCCAGTACCTCTTTGAGCACGCGCTTGGGGCTTTCGGCGAGGCGGGCGCGGGTTTTCTTTTTGAGCTTGGCGAGGCGGCGCAGGGTGGCTACGCGGACTTTGAAAAACTCGTCGAGGTTGCTGCTGAAGATGGCCAGGAACTTGAGCCGCTCCAGCAGCGGCACGTTGTCGCTCTGGGCTTCTTGCAGCACGCGGGCGTTGAAACGGAGCCAGCTCAGGTCGCGGGAAAGGGTTTTCAAATCGGGGGCGGGTTGGGTTCGGGCATTCTACGCTGATTGGGGGGCGCGGGCTGGGGATGGGGGTTATTTTTTGGGGAAGAGGCCCTGGGCGGGCTTGCAGCTCCTGGTTGTCTGTCCCCGCTTGGCCCCCGGGCGGCAGAAATGCGCCCCGGCGCAGTGCCGACATCGAACAACAAGGCCCGGCAAACGCGGCCGGCCGCGGGCAACACGCGCGGAAGGCTTT
>JALYUH010000188.1 GCA_030853985.1 Bacteroidota bacterium
CGGGGTTGAGGCAGGCGAGCATGGCGAACAGGATGGCTTCGCTGCCCGCCGTCGTCACCATGATGTGCTCGAACTGCGCCGGAATGCCCGCCCGCTGGTAATAGGTGGCCAGCTTGTGGCGGTAGCTATCGGAGCCCGCCCCCAGCCCGTAGCCCAGCACCTTGATGTCGGCGTTGCGCACGGCCTCCATCATTTCGGGGGGCGTCAGCACGTCGGGCTGGCCGATGTTGAGCGGATAAACGACCTTGCCGGCCTGCTTGGCAGCATCGGCAAACGGCAATAACTTGCGAAACGGCGACACCGGCATGGCCTGGCCGCGGTGGGATATTGATGGCATACCCGGCAAAGGTACGATTGGCCATGCAGTAAGGAAACGCCTTGGCCGCATTAGATTAGCCCCCGTTGCGAGCAGCGCAGTGGCTAACTTGCCGCGCCACCCGCAGCGGGCCCCGGCAAAAACATCCGTAGTTACCATGAGCGTTGCCCGATTCGTATTCCATCAACTAGCCAGCGTTTTGGCGGCCAAACGCCTCTACCTCACCAAGTCGCTGAGCTACAAGCAGGAACCCACGCCGCTGCCTGCCAACCTCGACTACGTGCGCTACGCCACGCTGGGGCTGTGCGCCCAAGAAATATCGCGCCGAAACGTGCCCGGCAACGTGGCCGAAGTAGGAGTGTACAAAGGGGCCTTTGCCAAGCGCCTGAACCAGCTTTTTCCGCAGCGCCGGCTTTACTTGTTCGATACCTTCGCTGGCTTTGCGGATCAGGACGTGGCCACGGAAATAGCGGCCGGCTTCTCGGCCGGCAACCAAAATTTTGCCGATACCAGCGTTGAAGGAGTGCTAGCCCAAATGCCATTCCCGCAGCAGTGCGTCGTGAAAAAGGGCTTTTTCCCAGCCACGGCCGCCGGCTTGGACGATACCTTTTGCTTCGTCAGCCTCGATGCCGATTTGTACGACCCGCTTCTGGAAGGGCTGCGGTTCTTTTACCCCAGGCTAGCACCGGGCGGCTTCATTTTTGTGCACGATTTCAACAACGACAGCTACAAAGGGGCCCGCCAGGCCGTGTTGGATTTTTGCCAAAGCCAAAACCTGAGCTTCATTCCTTTACCAGATGGCGGCGGTACGGCTGTGTTGAGCAAATAAGGCGGTGATAGAACATGAAGCAGCAGCGTCATGCACATTGCACTGGCGTTGTATTGACGCAGGGCCAGGGCAATGGTTAATAGGGTCGTTGTAGCTAGCAAACGAAAACCGTGACCAATAAAAACCCCCGCGCCGGCCAAAGCCAACGCTGGGGTTTCTAATTAGTTAGCAATAGCTCAGCTACTACATATTCTTCACAATCTCAGCGCCGAACTCACTGCACTTTAGTAGCGTAGCGCCTTCCATTTGGCGCTCGAAGTCGTAGGTGACGCGCTTGCTGTCGATGGCGGCTTCCAGGCCTTTGTTGATGAGGTCGGCTGCCTCTTTCCAGCCCATGTGCTCCAGCATCATCACCCCCGAGAGGATGACCGAGCCGGGGATTACTTTGTCCTGGTTGGCGTACTTGGGGGCCGTGCCGTGGGTAGCTTCGAAGATGGCGTGACCAGTCATGTAGTTGATGTTGGCACCCGGCGCGATGCCGATGCCGCCCACGATGGCCGCCAGCGCGTCGGAGATGTAGTCGCCGTTCAGGTTCAGCGTCGCCACTACCGAGTACTCGGCGGGGCGCAGCAGAATCTGCTGCAGGAAGGCATCGGCGATGCTGTCCTTGATGATGAGCTTACCCTGGTCGACGGCCTGCTTTTGCAGCGCGTCGGCTACCTGCACGCCTTGCTTGGCCACGATTTTATCGTACTGCGCCCAGGTGAACACCTTCGCGCCAAACTCCTTTTCGGCCAGCTCGTAGCCCCAGGTTTTGAACGCGCCTTCGGTGAACTTCATAATGTTGCCCTTGTGCACGATGGTCACCGACGGCTTCTTGTGCTCCAGCGCGTACTTGATGGCGGCGCGCACGAGGCGCTCGGTGCCCTCCTTGCTCACGGGCTTGATGCCGAACGAGGACGATTCGGGGAAGCGGATTTTCTTCACGCCCATCTCGTCCTGCAGGAATTCGAGCATTTTCTGGGCCTGGGGCGTGCCGTTCATGTACTCGATGCCGGCGTAGATGTCCTCCGTGTTCTCGCGGAAGATGACCATATCGGTCAACTCCGGGTGCTTCACGGGCGAGGGCACGCCGTCGTAGTAGCGCACGGGGCGCACGCAGGCGTACAGGTCCAGCTCCTGGCGCAGGGCTACATTGAGGGAGCGGATGCCGCCGCCCACGGGCGTGGTCAGGGGGCCCTTGATGCCCACGAGGTATTCGCGGAAAGCGTCGAGGGTTTCGGTGGGCAGCCAGTTGGTAGTGGCTTTGTAGGCTTTTTCGCCGGCCAGCACTTCCTTCCACATCAGCTGCTTCTTGCCGCCGTAGGCTTTTTCCACCGCGGCGTCGAACACCAGCTTGGAGGCGCGCCAGATGTCCGGCCCAATTCCGTCGCCCTCGATGAAGGGAATGGTGGGTTTGTCCGGAACGGTCAGCTTGCCGTTTTTAATGGTGATTTTTTGCTCTGCCATGTGGGTAAAGGGGTGTTTTTAATTGAATGTTCAAGCGGGTCACCTCACCCCTAGCCCCTCTCCAAAAGAGAGGGGGACTAGCTTTTAGTCTTCTATTTCTAGCCTTAGAACTGTTCCAGCCTGCGTTTAGCTAGGTTAGAAACGAGTCCCCCCCTCTCTTTGGGAGAGGGGGGCTAGGGGGGTGAGGTGCCCCCTGGGGCGGTACCGTTGCTTAGTACCCGAAAATCTCCTTCAGCGTGAGCTGCTGCACCTGGCCGTACTTGGCCAACTCCTTGAAATTGAGCCGGTCTTTCGAGCCAATAACCAGAATAACCTGGTTTTGGCCGCGAATTTTGGCTAGCTGAAACTTCTTCAATTCATTGAAATTCATTTTCTGCGTGCTGGCGTACACGTCGCGGCGCAGGTCATAGTCGAGGCCGAGGCGCTTGGCGCGCTCATAGCTCATCAGGATGTTGCCCTTGGTGATGCGCTCGGTGCTAATGCTGTTGCGGATGGCGTTTTTGGCGATTTCGAGGTTGGCTTCGGCCACGGGCATGTCGGTGAGGAGGGCTTCCATACCGGCCATGGCCTCGGGCAGCTTGTCGCTCTGCGTGCCGATGTAGCTCAGGTTGTAGTTGGAACGGCCCAGCTTGTCGGCGTTGCTATACCCGGAATACGCGGAATAGGCCAACGCCTTACTTTCGCGCAAATCCTGAAATACAATGCTGCCCATGCCGCCGCCGAAATACTCGTTGTAGAGCGCCACGGTGGGCACCATGTCCTTGCTGTACAAGTCGCCTTTGGTCAGGAACAGGATTTCGGCCTGCACCATGTTGTAATCCACCCAATAGACCTTTTTGTCCTTCATGGGTTGCTCGGCGAAGTCCTTGGCCGCCGGGGCAGGCGTGAGCTTGGCGGGCGTTTGGTGGAGTTGCATCAATACACCACTGACCCCACCAATCGCAACTATAGAATTTCCAGTTTCATCCTTCTTGCCGGAATCGGATGCTTTAAATACTTCTCTTGGCCCATAATACAGCACGCGGTGCTGGTAAGAAGTCAGCTTCTGAATCAATGTCGTGAGCTGCTCCGGTTTCAGCGCCTTCAGCTCTTTCTCGCTCAGGACATTCGTGAAAGGGTTTTTCGAGCCGTACTTCACGTAGTTCACCATCGCGGAGTTCAGGATAACGCGCTTTTCGAGCTTGGCATCCTGGCGTTGCTTGAGGACACCGGCCACCATGTTTTTCAGGGCGGCGGCATCGGGCTTGGGAGCATGCAGCAACTGCTCGAACAGCTTCAGCGCGGGCTCCAGGTTGGTATCGAGGCCGTTGAGGGTGACGAAGGTGCGGTCGGGCCCGCTGTTTACACTGAATGAGCAGCCCAGCTTGTAGAACTCCTGCTGCAGCTGCGCGGCGGTGTATTTCCCGGCCCCGAGGTATTGCAGGTAGTCGGCGGCCAGGCCCCAGCGCGGGTCCTGGTTATTGCCCAGGTCGAACACGTAGTACAGGTTGAACAGGCCGTTTTCAGCGTTGTGCGTGTAGTACAGCGGCAGGCCGGGCTTAATGGCAGTTTCCTGAATGTCCTTTTTGTAGTCGACAAACACCGGTTGCAATTCCGTGCTCGGCAGGGCCGTGAGCTGCTTGTAGAAAGCCGACGACACGTCGCGGTTGGCCGGCACAGGCGTGATGGCGGGCTTCACCACCTTTACCTTGTTGGGGTCGGTGCCGGTGCGCTTGAACACGGTCACGAAGTTCGGGCCGTAATTGTCATTGGCGAACTGCACGATTTCGGCCTTCGTGATGGTGCCAAAATCGTCCTGCTGCTTCAGGTAGTCCTTCCAGTCGATGCGCTCGATGAAGGCTTCGTACATGGCGCTGGCGCGGGCCTCGTTGCTTTCGTAGCTCTTGGTGCGGGTCAGCTTTTCATTGTTGATAATGGCCGGAATTAGCCAATCGGGGAAGTTGCCGGCTTTCACTTTGGCCAGTTCGGCCAGCATCAGGCCCTTCACGTCTTCCAGCTTCTGCCCCGCGCGCGGCGTGCCATAGATGACGTGGGTGGAATAGTCGTCGTTGAGGTCAGTGAACGAAGCGGCTTCCAGCACCTGCTGGCGCTGGTTCAGGTCGAGGTCGATGAGGCCGGCCTGGCCGTTGGTCAGGATTTTATCCATCATCCGCAAGCGCACGGCATCTTTCGACGCCTTGCCCGGCAGACGGAAGCCCAGCATCACATTTTCCGACTGCGGCCCCATCACCTCCTTGGTAATCGGAGCCGTCAGCGCGGCCTCTACCGGCGCGTTGAAAACCGGCACCGGCTTGCTCGGCATCGCGCCGAAATACTTGTCGATGGTGCGAATGGTTTGGTCAAAATCCAAGTCACCACTCAGGCACAGCGCCACGTTGCCCGGCACGTAGTACTGGCCGAAATACTTCTTAATCTCGGTAATGGACGGATTTTGCAGATGCTCAATCGTGCCGATGGTCGTCTGCGTGCCGTAGGGGTGCGTGGGGTAGAGCGCGCCGTTCAGCGCCTCAAACTCCTTGTTGAAATCGGAGTCAAGGCCCCGGTTTTTCTCCTCGTACACGGCCTCCAACTCGGTGTGGAACAGGCGCGGCACCATCTCCCGCAGGCGCTCGGCCTGGATGGCGGCCCACTTTTCCAGCTGGTTGCTGGGAATGTCTTCCTGGTATACCGTTTCCTCGTTCGAGGTGTGCGCGTTGGAGCCTTTCGCGCCGATAGCGCCCATCACCTTGTCGTACTCATTCGGCACAGCGTACTTGGCCGCCACGCCCGAAATCGAATCAATCTGGTGGTAGGTGCGCTTGCGGGCGGCGGGGTCGTTGCGCTGGCCGCGGTAGGTTTCGTACAGCGCCTCAATCTTGTCGAGCTCGACCTTTTCCTTGGCCCAGTCCTGCGTGCCCAGCTGCGAGGTGCCCTTGAACACCATGTGTTCGAGGTAGTGCGCCAGGCCGGTGGCAGTGGCGGGGTCGTTCTTCGAGCCAGCGCGCACGGCCAGGTAGGTCTGGATGCGGGGCGCGTCCTTGTAGTCGGACAGGTAAACGGTCAGGCCGTTCTCCAGCTTGTAAATGCGGACGCCCAGCGGGTCGCCGGGCACCGATTCAAATTCGTATTTTTTGGACTCAGTCGATGCGGGCAGGACTGCCACCGCCGTAGCGGCCGTGGCGGCCGCCGCTACCGTAACCGGCTTAGTCGATTGGCATTGCGTCGCAAATCCTACTACCCCCAGGGCTGAAATCAACAGCAGAAAATTCTTTTTCACGAAGGGCGCGGGCGGGTACAGTAAGGGATTCAAAAAACAAAGGTAGCTGGCTGATAGGGGAATAAAAAACAAAATTTCGCCTTATCTTGCAAGATTATAGCCCCCGCAGTCGGCCGTTGACTTTAACTAGCTCATTCGCCCCAAACGTTTGCGGGATTATGCCGAGTAAGTGCGGCGTTGCACTATAGCGGCGCGACCCTTAATATCTTATTGTTGAACGACAGTCGGAACGGCACGGCCGTGGAGACGCGAGGTATTGCTTCCCTACCAGGTTCTCCGCACTAAATGGGTTACTCGATTTTGCCCGGCGCTTTAGCGCTAGAATGAGATATTTTAAGTTGACTACCGGGGCTTCAGCCCTTGTGCTACAA
>JALYUH010000089.1 GCA_030853985.1 Bacteroidota bacterium
CTGAAAATAACCGTGTCGCGCCGGATGCCGCCCTGCGTGGGGCGGTGGCTCCGCAGCAGGCCTTCCTCGGTGGCGCCCATGCGGGCCATGGCCGTGCGCGACTTGTGGTTGCGCGCGTCGGTTTCGAGCTCCACCCGCTCGCAGCCCAGCGAATCGAAGGCGTAGCTGAGCAGCAGGTGCTTGCAGGCCCGGTTCAGGCCCGAACGCTGGAATTTGGTGCCCACCCAGGTGTAGCCGATGCTTAGGCTCTGGTTGGGCTCGCTCACGTGGTAGTAGCTGGTGCTGCCAGCGACCTCGCCCGTTTCGCGGTCGATGATGGCAAACGGGTAGCGCAGGCCCTGCTCGCGTTCCTCGATGGCCTGACGCAGGTAGGCGGCCAGGCTCACCGCATCGTCGGCGCGGGTGATGGTATACTGCCAGATGTCGGCGTCCATCGCCACGGCTTTTAGCGCTTCGAAATCGGTGAGCTCGAGCGGGCGCAGGCGGGCGCGGCGGTTTTCGACAACGATGGGGACGGAGAAATCCATAGGATGAGCCGGGTTTGGGGCTGCAAAGATGCTTGGTAAAAAGAAAAGCCGCCCTTTGGCAAGTGAGCGGCCGGGATAATTTCGCATCACAGCCTCATCGGCCCACTACGGCTATCTTGAAAAAACGGAAACAGCCGATATATTGTGAGCTGGGAGCGTACCGCATCTACCCAATTCACTTACGCAACGATTAATGACGTCACGACTGAACCCATTGTTTCCATTGGTTTTCCTGTTAGCATTGAGCATAGTGGGCTGTTCCAGGCATCAGGACGAACCAACTCCGGTCCTTGCGGCTAGCACGGGTAGCTACAAACTGGACGGGAAGTTGGTAACGTGCCCGCAAATCACGGTATTCGAGTACCCAAACCGTTCGGGCCTTGGCGCCGACGAACTGCAGGTACAGCTCATCGTGCCGGCCACCGCCCAAATTCCCGGCGACAATATGCTGCTCAGCTTCGTGAAAACCACGGGCAGCCCGGTGTCGGACTATGATTTTAGAGGGGCTACGCACATCATCTTTCCAAGCGGCAATACTTCCCTGCAGACACGCTCTTACAATGCTAACCACCAGTTTACGCTTTCAGCAACGGCTAATGGAGCCTATTCAGGCACTTTTTCCTGTAGGAGTCCTGGCTTAAGCCCGGTTGATGACAGTCAGATTACCGAAGGCGTATTTGCGAATGCCCACCCCTAAACAGGAAAAGCCACGCACCCGACACAAAGGCTGGATGCGTGGCTCTTGACACTAGCGCTGGGCAGGAATTAACGCGGCAATTTAATCTCGCCCACCATTTCCTCGGGCTTCATCCACTCGTCGAATTCGGCGGCCGTTACGTAGCCGAGCTTGATGGCGGTTTCCTTCAGCGTCGAGCCGTTTTTGTGGGCCGTTTGGGCAATTTCGGCGGCTTTGTAGTAGCCGATGTGCGGGTTGAGGGCCGTCACGAGCATCAGCGACGAATCGACGTGCTTCTTAATGTTGGGCAGGATGGCGGTAATGCCCACGGCGCACTTGTCGGTGAAACTCACGCACACGTCGCCGATGAGGCGGGCCGAATGCAGGAAATTGTAAATCATCATCGGCTTGAACACGTTCAACTCGAAGTGGCCCAGCGAGCCGCCTACGGTGATGGCCACGTCGTTGCCCATCACCTGGGCGGCCACCATCGTCATGGCTTCGCACTGCGTCGGGTTCACCTTGCCGGGCATGATGCTGGAGCCGGGCTCGTTATCGGGAATGTCGATTTCGCCGATACCGGCGCGGGGGCCGGAGCTGAGCATGCGAATGTCGTTGGCAATTTTCATCAAGCTCACGGCCACGGTTTTGAGGGCCCCGTGGGCTTCCACGATGGCATCGTGGGCAGCCAGGGCCTCAAACTTGTTTTCGGCCGTGACGAAGGGCAGGCCGGTGAGGTCGGCAATGTGCTTGGCCACGTTCACCGCGTAGTTGGGCGGGGTGTTGATGCCCGTGCCCACGGCGGTGCCGCCCAGGGCCAGCTCGCTAAGGTGCGCCAGCGTGTTTTTGATGGCGCGCAGGCCGTGGTCGAGCTGGCTCACGTAGCCCGAAAACTCCTGGCCCAGCGTGAGCGGCGTGGCATCCATGAAGTGGGTGCGGCCGATTTTCACGATGGGCATGAATTCTTTCGACTTGGCTTTCAGCGCGTCGCGCAGCTTCTCGATGCCGGGAATGGTCAGCTCGACCAGGATTTTGTAGGCCGCGATGTGCATGGCCGTCGGGAACGTGTCGTTCGAGCTCTGGCTCTTGTTCACGTCGTCGTTGGGGGCCAGGGCCTTCTTCTCGTCAGTGAGCTGGCCGCCTTGCAGCACGTGGCCGCGGTAGGCAATCACCTCATTTACATTCATGTTGCTTTGGGTGCCCGAGCCGGTTTGCCAGACAACCAGCGGGAACGATTCGGCGAGCTGGCCGGCCAGAATCTCGTCGGCCACCCGGCCAATCAGCTCGGCTTTCTCAGCCGGGAGCACGCCCGCGTCGCGGTTGGTGAGGGCGGCGGCTTTCTTGAGGTAGGCGAAGGCGGCGATAATTTCCTTGGGCATCCGGTTGATGTCCTGGGCAATGGGGAAATTCTCGATGCTACGCTGGGTTTGAGCGCCCCAGTAGGCGGTAGCGGGCACCTGCACGGTGCCCATGGTATCCTTTTCGGTGCGGAAAGCCATTGGGTGATTTGCTGATTTAGGGATGGGAAGAGGTACTGATGGAGGCCGAAGCGGTGCGCAAAAGTACGTCGCGGCGCAAGGGTGGATTTTATCACAACCCGAATAGCCATCAAACGGTGCAGTGCGTACAGGAAGTCGGGTTGGGATTACATGGCCCATCAGGCCCATCCAGCGCCCATCAGCAACTCATTTCATTAGTACCCTACCTCATGTCCTCCATCAAGCAAGTCATTGAAATCCTGGCCTCGTCCGAAAAAAGCTTTGAAGACGCGTTGCAGCGCGCCGTGGCCGAAACCAGCAAGTCCATCCCCAACATCTCGGGTATCTACATTAAAGACCAGAGCTGCAAGGTGCGCGATAACCGCATTGTCGAGTACCGCATCACCGCCAAAGTAAGCTTCGGCACGCCCACCGAGCCGCTCGACATGTCGGAAATCGACCGCACCTTCGACGAAGCCCCCGAGCACGGCGACAACGGCGTGCCCGACTACAGCGACGTGAATTTCCACGCCAAGCCCGGCCTCGACGTGGAGCCCGGCGGCAGCGCCACCGAGCCCGAAAGCGGCGGCGGCTACAGCGGCTAAGCGAACGGTACATTTTAAGAAAGCGCCCGTTGCAATTAATTTCACCGAGTAAATGGGCGTTTTCTTGAATTACTCTAAATCAGATGAAACTATTTGCTTTCCCTGTTGAAATTCGACCAGGTGGCTACCACAACTGGCGTGTCAGATGGATACCACTCATCATTTGGGTGACGGCTTTCAATTTGCTTATCATGGCATTGCTCTATAATATGAAGTAGATTTTAGGCTTTAAAGGGCCATTATAATTTCATGCTAAATCACCGGCCGACCTTATGTTCGACCATATTTCCCTACTGCCATTAGCGGGCATCTTTTTGGCGGCGGCCGGGGCCATTTGGGTGGCGGGCATCTACGTATCCGATACCACGGCGGTGCTCTCGAAGCGCATTGGGCTGGGCGAGGCGCTGGGCGGCATTATCGTGCTGGCCATTGTCACCAATCTGCCCGAAATTGCCATTGCCGTCAGCGCCGCGCAGGGGGGGCAGGTCGATTTGGCGGTGGGCAATATCCTGGGCGGCATTGCGATTCAGACGGTGGTTCTGGTGGTGCTCGATGCGTTTGGCGTGGGCCGGGCCGATACCCTGACGCGCAAGGCGACTTCGCTGGTGCCGGTCCTGGAAGCCGGGCTGGTAATAGCCGTACTGGCCGTGTCGGTGCTGGGCAGCCAGCTGCCGAAGTCGCTGGTAGTGGCGGGCATAACGCCGGCCGGCGGCCTTATTCTGGTGCTGTGGGTGGCGGGCGTCTGGCTTATCGGGCGGGCCAACAAGGACCTGCCGTGGGAAAAGAAAAAGGCGACGGACGACCATCCCAAAACCTTCCAGAACCACAGCCGGAATCAGGGCCGGCCGGCGAAAACGACGGCCGGGGCCGAGCCCGCGAAACCGGCGCACAGCACGCGGCGGGTGGCGCTGATGTTTGGCGCCGCCGCCGCCGTTACGTTGGTGGCGGGCGTGCTGCTGGAGCGTAGCGGCGAGGCGCTGGCCACGCAGCTGGGCATGGGCGGCGCGGTATTCGGGGCCACGGTGCTGGCGGCGGCCACGGCCCTGCCGGAGGTATCGACGGGCCTGGCGGCCATCAAGCAGCAGAACTACGAACTGGCCATCGGCGACATTTTTGGGGGCAACGCCTTTCTGCCGGTGCTGCTGTTGGTGGCGGGCGTGGTGTCGGGCAAGGCCGTGCTGCCGCTGGCCAGCAAGCTCGACGTGTACCTCACCGGCCTGGGCATGCTGCTGACCAGCGTGTACCTCTACGGCCTCATTATGCGCCCCAAAAAGCAGGTGGCGGGCATGGGGCTCGATTCGCTGATAGTACTGGTGCTGTACGGGTTGGGCGTGCTGGGCGTGCTGGCCATTGGCAACCGGTAGCGGGCGGGTTGGGCAAATGAGTGGTAGCTTGTTGGCCCATTCAATCAACACCTTTTCCCGTGAAATCAATTTCCTCGCTGCGGCTGCTGGTACTGCTACTGCTAAGCGCCCCGCTAGTGGTGGGCTGTAGCAAGCCCGCCCCGCCCGATACCGACACGGCCACCGAGCTGGCCACGGGCCGCGCCACCGGCCCCACGCTGGCCACCTACTTCGCCAACCCCGAAACCGGCGTGCAGGACGGCAACGTGCGCGTGATTCCGATAACCACGCCCAAGGGCACGTTCAAGGTCTGGACCAAGCAGGTGGGCAGCAACCCCAAAATCAAGGTGCTGCTGCTGAATGGCGGGCCGGGCGCGACGCACGAGTATTTCGAGTGCTTCGAGAATTTCCTGCCCAAGGAAGGCATCGAATTCATCTATTACGACCAGTTGGGCTGCGGCAACTCCGACAACCCCCGCGACACCGCCCTGTGGAGCCTGCCCCGCTACGTGGAGGAAGTGGAGCAGGTGCGCCAAGCGCTGAAGCTCGACAGCAGCAACTTTTTCCTGCTTGGCCACAGCTGGGGCGGCATCCTGGCCGCCGAGTATGCCTTCAAGTACCAGCAGCATCTCAAGGGTCTCATTATTAGTAATATGATGATGAGCTGCCCAGCCTACGGCCAGTATGCCGCCGACGTGTTGGCCAAGCAGCTGAAGCCCGAAGTGCTGGCCGAAATCCGGAAAATCGAAGCCGCTAAAGACTTCAGCAACCCGCGCTACATGGGCCTGCTGGAGCCCAACTTCTACGCCGAGCACCTGTGCCGCATCGTGCCCAACCCCGAGCCCGTGACCCGCGCCATGAGCAAAATCAACCAGTCGCTCTACGTGACGATGCAGGGCCCCAGCGAATTCGGCATTTCGGGCAAGCTCACCAACTGGAACCGCGTGCCCGACCTGCCCCAGCTGCGCGTGCCCGTGCTCAGCATCGGCGGCAAGTTCGATACCATGGACCCCGCCCATATGCGCATGATTGCCACCCAAGTGCAGCGCGGCAACTCCCTCATCTGCCCCCAAGGCAGCCACATGAGCATGTACGACGACCAGCAAACCTACTTCAACGGCCTGCTCACCTTCCTGAAAGCAGCCGATGCCGGCACCGTAAAGCCCGGCGCCGAGCTATAGCGCAGATTTTTAGTCCGCGTCCCAAACGATACCACTGCGGCGCGGGGACGCGGACTAAAAGTCCGCGCTACTTCAGAACGAAACCGTTATTTCCATTGGTAGCGCGGCACGGCGGCCGTTGGCAATGCCGGGCCGCCAGGCGGGGCCTTCGCACACCATGCGCAGGGCCTCCTCGTCGTAGTCGGCGCGTATGCCGCGCACGACCCGGATGTTGCTCAGCTTGCCATCGGCTTCCACCGTAAAGCGCAGGCGCACCGTGCCGCTCAGGGGCTTGGCCCCTTCGTCGAGCTCAAACTCCGCTGCTTCGCGGCGCAGGTAGTCGCGCAGGGCCGACGTGCCCTTGGCCGGAGCCGGGGCAATGGCCGGTACTGCCAGCATTGCTTTATCGCGCACTAGCGCACTGCTTTCGAACGCTTTGGCCTTGCTGCTGAAGCGGCTGATAGCCACTTCCCCCAGCGCGGTCACGCTGGAATCGGCCTCGGGCTGTGGGGCTGCGGCTACTACGGCCTGCGGAGCTGCTATTTCGGTGGCGGCCGGTGCGGCCATTGGTACGGGCGTAGCGGCGTAGTCGGCGGCCACCTGGGTATCGGCAGCCGCCGGGGCGGCGGCGCGGCGACCGGCGGCGCTTGGTGCATCGGCATATTGGTCGGATAGTCCGGCCGCTGCCGTTGTAGGTGCGCTCTGAAAAACTCCGCACACGGGGGGATTCTCCTGACGCTTTGCTGGCACGGCAACGTGGGCAATAAGTAGCGGCGGCGGTGGCGGCGGTGGCGTGAGGGCCGACTCGCTGGCGGCTGGTGCAGCGGCCTGCGGCGTGGCCGGCAGGAGAGGAGGAGCCGGTGCCGAAGCGGCTGGCGAAGCACTGGTGGCTACCTCGGCGGCCGGCGGCTGGTGTTCCCAGCCCCAGAAGCCGGCCCCAATGGCTCCCAGC
>JALYUH010000111.1 GCA_030853985.1 Bacteroidota bacterium
AGCATGAGCCGATATGGCTCTGCTACCGCATTTTGCTTCTAAAACCAGTTCTTTCAAATTGGTATGACATAAAAACTGGCATATCCTTTGGAATATGCCAGTTTTTATCGTTTTATTTAGCATATCACCTCAGGCGTTGAATCATGACTTTCTCGCCTGCTTATCCGTTTGCGCTGCCCGAGCTTCCGCCGAACATTGATTTTGAAGACGTTCGCTTCAATAGATTGGTGGCGAAAGCACGCGCGGAGCTAGGCGAGTTGAAGGGCTACTCGGCTGCCTTGCCCAACCCGATGTTGCTATTATCGCCAGCCATTCTGCGGGAATCAATTGCCAGCTCCGACATCGAGAACGTGAATACTACCGTGGAGCAAGCCTTGCAGCAACAGTTTTTTTCCGAAACCGAGCAACGGCCGGCCGACAAAGAGGTATTGCGCTACGGCGAAGCCATGCGCTGGGGCTTCGAGCAATTGCCGACGCTGTCGTTGTCGTCGCGCCGCCTTGTGGGCATTCAGCGGCAGTTGCTGCCCGGGGGCTAGGCTGGCTACCGGCAAACGCCCAATCAAATCGTGAACTCTGCCACCAAACAACCGGTATACACGCCGCCGCCAGCGCACGACATTAGCCGGCTGCTGGGCAACTGGAAAAACTTCGTGCATACGCCCGACGAGCGCATCGCCCCGCTGATTGCCTGCGCGATAATGCATTACCAGTTCGAAGCCATTCATCCGTTTGGCGATGGCAATGGGCGCACGGGCCGCATCCTGATGGTGCTGTATCTGGCCTATCACGAACTGTTGACGCGGCCCCCGCTTTACCTCAGCGGATACCTCCACCGGCACCGGCCCGACTACTACCGGCTCTTGGCGCAGGTATCGGCGGCGGGCGAGTGGGAGCCATTCATTGTGTTCATGCTGGAAGGGTTTTACCAGCAGGCCCGCGAAACCAAGCTGATGCTGGTGGAAAGCGTCGCGCTGCTTCAGCAGTTTCGGGAAGCCGTGCGGCAGAGTGGGCGCAAAATCCCGCAGGAGCTGATTGAGGCCGTTTTTACCCAACCCATTTTTACCCAACCCATTGTTACCCCCACGCGGGCGGCGCGCGTGTTGGGGTTCATTACAGCACGGCCACCAAGTAGCTGAACCAGCTGGCGGAGCTGGGGCTGCTGGAAGCCAGCGAATTGGGCAAATACCATTTATACAGCAACCGCCAACTTATCGCCCGGCTCAGCCGCACCTGATTCTGCCGGCTTTCGCGTACCTTGCTCATCGTGAAAAAATACGGATTCCTGCTGCTTTTTGTGCCCCTGCTGCTCGTGGCCCTGCGGGCGCAGGCTTGGGGTTTTTTCGGGCACCGGCTGCTGAACCGGCTGGCCGTGTACACGCTGCCGCCGGGCATGGTGGGTTTTTATAAAGCCAACATCGACTACCTGACGGTGAACGCCACCCGGCCCGACTCGCGGCGGATGCTGGTACCCGGCGAAGCCCCCAAGCACTTTCTGGACGTGGACCGCTACGGCGACAGCGCCGAGTTTAAGCTGCCCCGCAAGTATGCCGACGCGGTGGCCCGCTACGGTGAAGACTCGCTGCTGCGCCACGGCATTGTGCCCTGGAACGTGGTGAGCATGAAAAACCAGCTCACGGCCGCCTTCAAAGCCAAGGATACGGACCGGATTCTGCGCCTCTCGGCCGATATGGGGCACTACGTGGCCGATGCCTGCGTGCCGCTGCACGCCACCCAGAATTACAACGGCCAGCTGACGGGCCAGCGCGGCATCCACGGCCTCTGGGAGAGCCGCTTGCCCGAGCTGCTGGCCGCTGACTACGACCTGTTTACGGGGCCCGCGCCGTACTTGGAGCACCCCGGCGACGCGGCCTGGGGGGCCCTGGCCCGTTCCCACGCCGCCGTCGATTCGGTGCTGCGCTTCGAGAAAGAGCTGACGGCCACGTTCCCCGCCGACCGCAAGTACGGCTACGAGGCCCGCGGTGCCACCACAGTGCGCGTGTATTCGCGCGATTTTAGCCGGGCCTACCACGCCCGGCTCGGCGGGCAGGTGGAGCGGCAGCTGCGCTACGCCAGCCGCCTCATCGGGGCCTTCTGGTACACCTGCTGGGTCGACGCCGGGGCCCCCGACTTGGATAAAATGCCCCGTACCACCTCGGCCGTGGAGGAGCTGCGCCTAGCC
>JALYUH010000194.1 GCA_030853985.1 Bacteroidota bacterium
CCATTGCCGTGATTGGCGGGCTGCTGCTGGCCCTGCCGCTACTGCTGCTGGTGCTGCCGAGCCTGCTGCGGCTGGCGTACCAGCAGCAACCGATACCGGAAAAGCCGGCTTTGGCAACTTCGGCGGCTTGAATACTTCCGGCCGGAGGAATACCCGCGCCCCGTCGATAGAACACCCCCTGCCCGTCGATGAACATACTTCTGGCAGCCAGATAGGGTTAATTTTGCGCTGGCTTCTCAACATTCCTTCTTCAGAAGAAGTTAAGAATCTTCGCAGTCGAGGTAGTGCCCCGGCAAACGTAGCAAACCGATGATATGTGGATAGTTAGACTGGCGCTGACGCGTCCCTACACCTTCGTGGTAATGGCGCTGCTCATCCTGGTGGGCGGCGGGCTCACCATTCAGCGGATGGCAGTGGACATTTTCCCCGACATCCCGATTCCGGTGGTGGGCGTGATTTGGGGCTACTCGGGCATCGCCCCCGAGGAGATGAACCAGCGCATCGTCACGCCCGTGGAGCGCGCCATCACGACCACCGTAAACAACGTGGAGCACCTCGAAAGCCAGAGCCTGAAGGGCGTGGGCCTGATTAAGGTGTTCTTTCAGCCCGGCACCAACCCCGATGCCGGCGTAGCCCAGATTACGGCCATCACCCAAACGCTGTTGCGCGTTTTGCCGCCCGGCATCACGCCGCCGCTCATCATCCGCTACTCGGCCTCCAACGTGCCGATTGCGCAGACCTCGCTTAGCTCCGAAACGCTGGGTGAGTCCGACCTGTTTGACGCGGCCAACGCCTTCATCCGGCCCGGTCTGGCGGTGGTGCAGGGCGCGTCGGTGCTGCTGCCCAACGGCGGCAAGCCCAAGCAGATTATGGTTGACCTCGACCCCGACAAGCTGGCCGGCAAAAACCTAAGCGGCAACGATGTAGTAACGGCCCTGCTGGCCCAGAACGTCCTCATCCCGGCCGGCTCGGCCAAAATCGGTGACCGGGAATACGACGTGAAGCTGAACTCCAGCCCCGAGGCCATTGCCTCGCTCAACGACCTGCCTGTCAAGACGGTGAATGGCACGACCACCTACATCCGCGACGTGGCCTTTGTGCACGAGGGCGCGGCCGTGCAAACCAACATCGTGCGCCAGAACGGCCGCCGCACCGCTATTATCCCCATCCTGAAAAGTGGCGCGGCCAGCACGCTCGATGTTATCGACAAAATCAAAAAGGCGCTGCCGAATATCCAAGCCAACGCCCCGCCGGCCCTGAAAATCAAGCTGCTGTTCGACCAGTCATTTTTTGTGCGGGCCAGTATCCGCGGCGTTATTATTGAAGCCTGCATTGCGGCGGCCCTCACGGCCCTCATGATTCTGCTGTTTCTAGGCTCGTGGCGCTCCACGCTCATTATTGCGACGAGCATTCCGCTCTCCATTTTGGTCAGCATCATCATTATGAATATGCTGGGACAAACCCTGAATATCATGACGTTGGGCGGCCTCTCGCTGGCCGTGGGCATTCTGGTGGATGACGCCACGGTGGAAATCGAGAACATCCACCGCAACATGGGCATGAAAAAGCTGCTCAAGCGCAGCATTCTCGATGGGGCCCAGCAAATTGCCACGCCCGCGCTAGTGGCCACGCTGGCCATCTGCATCGTGTTTGTGCCGGTGTTTTTCCTGGGCGGGGTGGCGTCGGCCATTTTCGCGCCGCTGGCCACGGCCGTAATTTTCGCCATGCTGGCCTCTTATGTTCTTAGCCGGACGCTGGTGCCCACGCTGGTGATGTACTTGCTGCGCAAAGAGTTGCCCATCTACCACGCCCAGCCGGAGCCCGACCTGCCCAGCCAGCACACCCGCGACGGCCAGCCCGTGAGCCAGGTTGAGCGTGATTTGGAGCGCATCCGCCGCGAGCAGTTCGAGAAGGCCCACCCCAGCGGCACGCCCGAGGAGGAAGCCGAAGACGAAATCACCGATTCGGAGCGGGAGGCCGGCCAGGCCATCACCCAAACCTGGGTTTGGAAGCTGCACAAGGGGTTCGAGCACCAGTTCGAGAAGTTCCGGGCCGGGTATGGCGGGGCACTGGCCTGGGCGTTGGGCAACCGGCCGAAGGTGATTGTGGCCTTTGTGGTGCTGTTTGTGGGCTCGTTGGGGTTATTCCCGCTCATCGGCCAGAACTTTTTCCCGACCGTGGATGCCGGCCAGCTGCGCCTGCACGTGCGGGTGCCCACCGGCACGCGCCTGGAAGAAACGGAAGTGCGCTTCCGGCAGGTGGAAGAGGTAATTCGCCGCGTCATTCCGGCCGATGAGCTGGACCTCGTGCTCGACAACATCGGCCTGCCCGTTGTCCCCATCAACCTGCTGCTGAGCGACAACCCGACCATCGGGGCCGGCGACGGCGAGATTCTGGTGAGCATGAAGGAGGAGCACGGCCCCACGGCCGACTACATCAACGAAATCCGCCGCCAGATTCACCAGCAATACCCGGACCTGACCATCTTTTTCCAGCCGGCCGACATTGTGAACCAGACCCTGAATTTCGGCCTGCCCGCGCCGATTGATATTCAGGTAATTGGCCGCGACAAAATAGCTAACCAGCGGATTGCCGGCGAAATTAAGGCCAAAATCGTGACGATTCCCGGCCTCGTCGACGCCTTTATCTATCAGGCTTTCGACCAGCCCCAGCTGCGCGTTGACATCGACCGGGTGCGGGCCCAGGAAGCCGGCCTCTCCCAGCGCGACATTGCCAATAACGTGCTGGTCAACCTCTCATCGAGCACCCAGACCAGCCCCAACCAGTGGCTGAACCCCACCACCGGCGTGAGCTACACCGTGGCCGTGCAAACCCCGCCCCGCGCCCTCTCCACCCTCGATGAAGTGGGCAACATCGGTGTGACCGGGGCCGGCCAGGACCAGGCCCAGCTGTTGAGCAGCTTCGCCACCACGCGCCGCACCCAAACCACCGCCGTGGCCTCCGACTACAACATCCAGCGCACCGTGGACCTCTACGCCAGCGTTTCGGGCCGCGACCTGGGCGGCGTGAGCAAGGACATCCGTAAAATCCTGGCCGACACGGAGAAGACGCTCCCCAAAGGCACCACCCTGGCCCTGCGCGGGCAGGCCGATTCCATGCGGACGTCCTTCGCCGGGCTGGGCCTGGGGCTGGCCGGGGCCATCATCCTGGTGTACCTGCTGATGGTGGTGAATTTTCAGAGCTGGATGGACCCGCTCATCATCATCACGGCCCTGCCGGGCGCGCTGGCGGGCATTCTGTGGATGCTGTTCGTGACGCAAACCACGCTGAGCGTGCCGGCGCTGATGGGGGCCATTATGTGCATCGGCGTGGCCACGGCCAACTCGATTTTGCTGGTGACCTTCGCCAACGAGCGCCGCGAGGAAGAACCCGACCTTTCGCCCCGCGATGCGGCGTTGGATGCTGGTTTCACGCGCCTGCGCCCGGTGCTGATGACGGCGCTGGCCATGATTATCGGCCTGCTGCCCATGTCGTTGGGCATGGGCGAGGGCGGCGAGCAAAATGCGCCCCTCGGCCGCGCCGTGATTGGCGGGCTGCTGCTGGCCACGGTGACGACCCTGTTCTTTGTGCCAATTATGTTTTCGTATTTGAAAAAGGCCAAGCCCGTGCAGACGGCGCAGGCGTAGTTCACCGCAGAAGACGCAGAAGAGAACGCAGAAGGTCGCAGAAGCCTCTGCGTCGTCTGCGAACCCTTCTGCGCCTTCTGCGGTGAAAAAACAGTTGCTCAACTATTATGTCCGATTCCAAATCATCTGGCCGCTTCTGGCTGATAATACTACTTGTCTTCGCGGTATTCGCCGGCCTGTTCGTGCTCGGCTACCTGCCCCGCCACAAGCAGGAAAAAGCCCGCAACGCCGAAGCCGCGCAAGTCACCAACGCCACGCCGACCGTAACCGTCGTCAAAGCCAAAGCCGCGCCCGATACCACCACCGTCACCCTGCCCGCCGATACCAAGTCGCTGCGCGAAACCTTCGTTTTTGCCCGCGCCAACGGCTTTGTAAAGTCGTGGAGCGCCGACATTGGCCAGAAGGTGCGCGCCGGGCAGGTGCTGGCCGAAGTGACCACGCCCGAGCTCGACCAGCAGGTGGCCCAGGCCCGCGCCAACCTCGGCCTGGCTAAAACCAGCTACAACCGCCTGGCCGGCGTAGCCCTGCCCGGTGCCATTTCCAAGCAGGAGTTGGACGTCGCTAAATCGCAGTTTTCGGTGCAGCAGGCGGCGTTGCAGCAGCTGCTGGCGCAGCAGGGTTTCCGGCGCATTACGGCTCCGTTCAGCGGCACCATCACGCAGCGGAATGTGGAAGTGGGCAGCCTCGTGAGCAGCAGCAACGCGCCGGGCTCGCAGCTGTTCAAGATTGAACAGACCGGCACGCTCCGCGCCTACGTGCAGGTGCCGCAGAACTTCGCCCCCTCCATCAAAAGCGGCATGGCGGCCGACTATCTGGTGCCGGAATTCGTGGGCAAGCCCTTCAAAAGCAAAGTAGTACGCAACGCCGGGGCCCTCGACCCGAGCACCCGCACGCTGCTCACCGAAGTGCAGATTCCAAACCCGCGCGGCGAGCTACGCCCCGGCTCCTACGCCCAGGTAAAATTCTACCTGCCGCGCACCGCGCCCGCCGTCATCATCCCGGCCAATGCGCTGGTACCCGGCGGCACCGACACCCGCGTAGCCACTGTGCAGGACGGCAAAATCCACTATCAACCCATCAGCACCGGCCGCGATTTCGGCAACCAGCTCGAAGTATCGCAGGGCCTGAAAGGTGGCGAGCTGCTGGTGCTGAACCCCGCGGAAACCCTCACTGAGGGCGAGGCCGTGCAAACCAAAGCCTTCGTCCCGCCCACCAGGCCCGCCGGCCCGTCACCCGCTAAGCCCCGCCCCAACGACCCGGACGCGCCCCGTGTGTCGTCGCCGGTGAAGTAGTACGTTTTGTTTTGTAGAACGCCATCTCCCCGCTCGTCATGCAGAGCGCAACGAAGCATCTTGCCCGCAGTAAGTAATCTAATAGTGTTGGCAACGAAGCGAACAAAATGTTTCGCTGCGCTCTGCATGACGTTCAGAATGAACCGGCCAATGACCCTCCGCCTCACCCCTTTTCTCCTCATCGCGCTGCTGGCCGGCTGCGTACGGCCGCCCAACTACGCGCCGCCCAGCCTGCCCACGCCCGTGGCCTGGAAGAATACGGCCGACACCCTCACGGATGCCACCCCACCGGCCGCCGTAGCCAGCAGTACGCCGCCCACCGTCGATAACCCGCCCGCACCCGGCAGCTGGTGGACGCTCTTCAACGACCCCGGCCTGAATGCGCTGGAGCAGCAGGCCACGGCGCAGAATTTCAGCCTGCAAGCCGCCCTGGCCCGCGTGGAAGCAGCCCGTGCCAACGTGCGGGTGGCCAACTCCTACCGCTCGCCCTTGGTGACGGTAGACCCGCAGGTGTACCGCTCGCGGCTGTCGGGGCTGCGGCCGGTGCCGTTTGCGGTGGCCACGAACAACCTCGGCGTGGTGCAGACGCAATACTACATTCCCATCAATGCCAGCTACGAGTTCGATGCGTGGGGCCGCATTCGCAGCAGCATCCGCGCCGCCGAGGCCGATGCCCAGGTGCAGGAAGCCAACCGCCGCGCTGTGCTACTCTCCCTCACGGCCGATGCCGCGACGTACTACTTCACCATTCGCGGGCTCGATGCCCAGCTGCTCGTGCTCGATACCGCCCGCCTGGACCGCCAGCACAGCCTGGACCTGACCCGCGCCCGCTACCAGGCCGGCGTCGATAATGAGATTGCCGTGTACCGCGCCGAAACCGAGCTGGCTAATGTCGATGCCAGCGTTATCGAAACCCGCCGCCAGCGCCTGGGCCTCGAGGCCTCACTGGCCACGGTGCTGGGCGTGCCGGCCAGCGGTTTCGCGGTGGCGGCGCTGGCCGGGCCATTGGCCACGCCGGTGGTGCCAGCCTCGCTGCCTGCGGCACTGCTGGCCCGCCGGCCCGATTTGCAGCAGGCTGAGCGCCGCCTCGCCGCCGCCAGCGCCCGCGTCGACGTGGCCAAGCTCACCCGCTTGCCCACCGTGCGCCTCAACGGCTACCTCGGCCCGCAGAGCGCCAAAATCGGCGACCTGGCCCGCGTGGCCGACAACTACACTTACTACGTGGGTGGCGGTGTGAGCATCCCCGTCTTCAACGGTGGCCGCAACCGCGCTAACGAGCAGGTGGCCCGCTCCGAAGCTGAAGCGCTGGTGGCCGACTACCGCCAGGCGGCGCTCGTAGCGTTTCAAGAGGTGGAAACTAGCCAGGCCGATGTACGCCAGTACCAGGCCCAGGCGGCGGCCCGCCAGCGCGCCTACCGCGCCGCCCGCCGCGCCAGCGCCCTCACCAAAGAACGGTACCGCGCGGGCCTCACCACCTACTTCGAAGTAGTGGATGCCGACCGCCAGACGCTGGATGCGGCCACCCTGCTCACGCAGGCGCAGAGCAATTTATTGGGGGCCAGCGTGGCCTTGGTGCGGGCGCTGGGCGGCGGCTGGGAATAACCATTAAATCAACGGATTTCGCACAGAATTGAAAAGCCTCATCAAGCAAATTCGATTTTTTTAGCACAATAAGCAGCGTTAAATCAGCTGATTAAGATTTTCGACAGAATCTACCGTTACGTTTATGTAATCGGGTCCGTAATACCAGGCTCGCCATTTATCCGACTCCATTTTTTCATTCATGCGCTCCTTTTTAATTACCCGCCTTGCCGCCGCTACGCTATTATTCGGCGCGCTCCATCCGGTGCAGGCCCAGGTCAAACCGACCCGTGCCGATACAACCGAGAAGTATCAGAACCCCGGCGGCGTACCGGCCCCGGTGAAGGCCACCTTTTTCAAAAGCAAGCTTTTCAAAGCCGTGGCCATTCCAGCCGTGCTGATGACCTACGGAGCCATCACGGCGACGGGCGACGCGGGCATCAACCACTCGGCCCGCACGTTTGTGCAGAAGCAATTTCGGCCCGTGAGCACGGGGTTTGATAACACGCTGATTATTGCGCCCTACTTTGAACTGGCGGCCGTGGCCATCGCGGGCGTCGAGTCGCGTAACGACCGCGTCAATACACTGCTCATCATCGCCAAGGGCGAGGCCATTATGCTGGCCAGCACCTTCGCTGTGAAATACCTTGCCCACGAAACCCGGCCTAATGGCGCTGATAACCTGTCGTTTCCGTCGGGGCACACGGCGCAGGCGTTTCTGGCGGCCAGCATCGTGCACACCGAGTTTCGCGACAAAAGCCAGTGGTACGGCGTGGGCGCTTACACCATTGCTACCAGCGTGGCCGCCCTGCGCATGATTAACGACAAGCACTGGCAGAGCGATGTGGTGGCTGGCGCGGGCTTCGGCATCCTCTCCGCCCACTTGGCCTACCTGAGCCACCGCAACCGCTGGGGCCGCAAAAGCATCGGCCGCGACATTGGCATGGTGCCGGCCTACTTCGGTGGCGGGGCCACGGGCATGAGCATTTCCTGGCGGCCAAAGAAGTAGCCAGACTGCCTAATAGATACGGAGGGATTGCACTGGTGCTTGCACCGGCGCACTCCCACTTTATATTTACGGCCGGGCAACCAATCTATCCCGTTTGCTATCCTCACTCCAAACCCTCTCATCTTCCTTTCCCATGAAAAAATCTATACTGCGCTTCTCGCTTCTGCTAATAGCGGGCGGCCTGTTCTCCCTGGCTCCGGCCCATGCCCAACAAGCGGTCCCGAACGGGGCCATGGAAACTTGGGTGGTGCGTAGTGGTAGCGATGCTCCAGGCCAATGGCTGACCACCGATGATGTGTTGCGGCTTCAGTTTAGCACGTTTCCTGCCTCCGGGACCGTGGTAAAATCGTCGGACGCGCACGGTGGCAGCTTTGCGGCCCAACTGACCAACAGCGCGACACCATTGGGCCCTGTACCTGGTTTCATGTTGCTCGGCAACAGCTTTGGCAATGTGTCCAATGTCGATTCGCTGGTACAGCTGGGGGGGCTGCCCTTCACGGCCCGCGCGGCGCGCATGCAGTTCTACTACAAGTTTGCCGGCACCGTTACCAGCTCCGACGACCGCCCTGTGGTGCGTATTATACTGACCAAAACCACCGGGGGCATCCGCCGGACAGTAGCCACTGGCCAGCGTTACCTCACGGCCGCCGCCACTTATACGCTCGTGGATTTTCCGCTGCGCTACCAACTCGGCTCGGCCCCCGATTCCGTTCACATTGCCTTTGGCTCGGCCGATTTTGATGGTGGTAGCTTTCCCGCTGGCAACCGGCTGCTAATTGATGATATTACCCTAACTGGCACTGTGACAGCCACCCGCGACGCGCAGTTGCAAGCCGCCGTAAGCGCCTATCCCAACCCCAGCAGCACCGGGCTGTTCACACTTGGCACCTCGGAAGCAGGTTTGCTGAGCGCCCCCCTCACCGTGACAGATGCGCTAGGCCGCGTGGTGCTCAGGCAAGCTACTGCCTCGGCTAGCAGTGGGCCAACCCGCACCTTGGACCTGCGTCAGCAGCCTGCCGGCATCTACACCCTGCTGCTGGATACCGCCCGCGGGCAGGTAGTGCAAAAGCTCGTTATTCAGTAGATTTCCGGCCTTCGGGCCGCTCGCTTTGGCCGTTAGCCCGGCGCAGTCCTCTTTCCGGGAAGAAGGCTGCGCCGGGCTATTTTGCGGGCTCCGGGGCCGCCGCCACCCACACCGGCACGGCTGACAGCGCGGCGTTGCCCGTCAACTCATCAAGGCGCAACTCGTCCGTCAAATCATTGATGCTGACGCCGGCGTGGGCCTGCGCCACGGCCAGCCGCGTGCCGGGACGGGCATGGCCGTAGCCGTGGGGCATGCTGGCCACGCCGGGCA
>JALYUH010000205.1 GCA_030853985.1 Bacteroidota bacterium
ACGTTCACGCGGGCTCCGCCGCTACCAAAGCGCCGCGCGGTATCCGATTGGCCGCTGCTGGCTGGTGCGGCCGGACGGCTGCGCTCGCCGCTGGGGCGACCACCACCCTGACCACCGCTTGGGCGCCCGCCGCCCTGGCCACCGCCCGAGCGGCCGCCACCGCCACCGTTGCCACCCTCGCGGGGGCCGGAACGGGCCGGACGACCAGCCGGGCCCTTAGGCCGGATGATGCGCTCGTTGCCGTGCAGCATCACGGGCTTGATGCGGCCCGACACGAAGGGATGCTCGGCTTCAATGTCAATCTGACGGCTGATAAGCTTCTGGATATCCTGCAGGTAGGCGCGCTCCTCGTCTTCGACGAACGAAAACGCGGTGCCGAATGCGCCGGCCCGGCCGGTGCGGCCGATGCGGTGCACGTAGGTTTCGGGCTCGTTAGGAATTTCGTAGTTGATAACGTGGGTCAGCTCGTCCACGTCGATGCCGCGGGCGGCGATGTCGGTAGCGACTAGCACGCGGGTGCTGCCAGCTTTGAAGTTGGAGAGGGCGCGCTGACGGTGGTTCTGGCTCTTGTTGCCGTGGATGGCCTCGGCCTGAATCTGGTTGGCGGCGAGGGCTTTCACGACCTTGTCGGCCCCGTGCTTGGTGCGGGTGAAGACGAGGACGCGCTTGATGCCTTTGTCCTCCAGAATGTGGCGGAGTAGGGCGGGCTTGTCGTTATTCTCCACCAGATACACCGATTGGGTAACGGTATCGGCGGTGCTGCTGACGGGCGTTACGGCCACGCGCACTGGGTTGGGGCGCAGAATGGTGCTGGCGAGCTCCTGAATCTGGCCGGGCATGGTGGCCGAGAAAAACAGGGTCTGGCGCTTGGCGGGCAGCTTGGGTAGGATGCGCTTGATGTCGTTGATGAAGCCCATGTCGAGCATGCGGTCGGCTTCATCGAGCACGAAAACCTCTACTTGGCGCAGGTCCACGAAACCTTGGTTCATGAGGTCGAGCAGGCGGCCGGGGGTGGCAATCAGCACTTCTACGCCGCGCTTGAGCTGCGCAACCTGCGAGCCCTGGCTCACGCCACCGAAAATAACGGTGTGGCGAATCTGGCTCAGATGGCGGCCATAGGCCCCGAAGCTTTCGTTAATCTGGATGGCCAGCTCACGGGTTGGCGTGAGCACGAGGCAGCGAATGGCACCCCGGGCGTGGCTCGCCACCTGGGCCGTGCGGTGCAGCACCTGCAGGATGGGCACGGTGAAGGCCGCCGTTTTACCGGTGCCAGTCTGGGCCACGCCGAGGAGGTCTTTGCCCTCCAGCACGTGGGGAATGGCCTGCTCCTGGATAGGAGTAGGAGTGGTGTAGCCTTCTTCTTTGAGGGCTTTGAGAATGGGGTCAATCAGATTTAACTCGTCAAACGTCATGTTGAGGGAATGATGGGTCGGGCTTGAAACGACTGGTTTCAGCATGACGTTTCGGAGAAACTGTCAACAGCCCGTAATGTAAAATGTTGGTGGACAATGGTCCACAAAATGAGTGGTTCAGCCTGGGCCGTAGCACAGGCGGGCATGGCCACGCTGGCAAAGGCCGGGCGTGGAGAGGGTGGGCGGCTCGTCGGAGGCCGGCCGATTCCCGAAAAGAAGAGGAATTGGAGTGAGGTGCGCTTACTTCGCGGAGACAGCCGAGGCGCGGGGCTTTGCCCGACGCAGCCGGGCAGCGGGCTGCTCCGACGGCGGCCCTGGTGACAACAAAGGTACAACATACAAATCCGACCATGCAGATTATCGAGCGCACCCGTGTTTTCAATGGGCACTACAAAGTCAACCAGCTAATCGTTCAGGACGGCGACGCTCAGCTCCGGCGCGAGCAGTTCGCACCCGGCAAGGCCGTGGCCGCGCTCGTGTTCGACACGGCCCGGCAGGTGTACGTGCTCACCCGCCAGTTCCGCATCGGCCCGGAAGCGGAGTTGCTGGAAATTGCCGCCGGCATGATTGACGACGACGAAGCCCCCGAAACGGCCGTGCGCCGCGAGATTCACGAGGAACTGGGCTACGAAATCGATAAGCTGGAGGAGATAGTGTGCATCTGGCCCTCGCCGGGTACCAGCTCGGAGGAAATCACCGTGTACTACGCCGAAGTGAGCCACCGTTCCGGGACCGGCGGCGGGCTGATTGAGGAGCACGAGCACATCGAAATGGTGGAGCTAAGCTGGGAAGCGCTGGTGGCCGAGCCGCTACGCGATGCGAAATCGGTGATTGCGGTGCAGTGGGTGCGGCTGCGGAAGTAGGCACCGAGGCAGCTTACGCAATATTTATCTATCCAATCATATGTGCATGGGCAAAAGAAAGGGGCGACA
>JALYUH010000213.1 GCA_030853985.1 Bacteroidota bacterium
AGCGAAGACAAGGCGCTGCTATTGCGCTGCCGGAATCTCTAGCAGATAGTCGAACGTCTGGTAGAGCTTGATGTCGCGGATGCTCACGGCGAGCTCCTGCGGGGCCATGCTGGGGAACGGGATAACGGCCTTGGCCTGGTAGAGGTCGCGGCCGAAGAAGCGGCCGGTGCCGGCGGGCGGCGTGTGGGTGAATACCTCCTTGCCGTCTTTGTCGGCTACGGTGATGACAAGGTTGCCCAGGTCGGCGTTTTTAGGGCCCTGGCGGTGGATGATGACCACGAGCACTCCCCCGGGCGGCACGGTGCCAACGCGGCGCTGGTAGGTGGTGTCGGCCCAGTCGTGCAGCTTTTTGAGGTGTGTAAGTTCGGCCACCATCTCGGTGTAGGTGCGGTAGCCAACGCGGGTGAAGGAGCCGTCGACATCCTGCTCTTCGTCCGTGTTTTTAGTCACGTTTTTCACGTAGGGCGACTCTTCATCTTTCTGGGCAAAGGCGTAGCGCTTGCGGCCTTTGGCGGCTTTGCCGGTGGGCTGGGCCAGGGCCGCGCCAGCGCACAGGACCAATAGGGCGAGGGTGAGGAAATGGCGGGCGAGGCGGGGTAACGAATGCATCAGATAGGAATGAAATAAGAGGATGTAGGATGAAGGGATGGCCAACTAAAAACCGGGCCAACAAAGTAACGAAAGGTCAGTCAAACTCTGGCCAGTTACTGCCGAGCGAAATTGCACTGAGTGCATTGCCGCCTTCGTGATAAAAGCATAATCCGGGCGTAATAAAGGCTTCATCATAAACTTCGACCTTTGAAAGCAGGATTATTCACCGGTTTCATTGCTTCACACCATGTATTTCCCGGCATTGCTTTTGGGGCTGCGCCGCTTGGGGCGCTGGCTCATCTACGAGTTATTTCAGGTGGCCCTGTGGGTGGCCTTTCTGCTGCACACGTTCGGTAGCCTGCGCTCGGCTTTCGGGGGTGGCGGCGAATTGGCCGCGCGGCGGCCGGGGCCGGCCATTCGGCCGCGCCGGAGCCCGGGCTCCGTGCGCGGTAGTCGGTTCAACCCCGCTGCGGCCGCATGAACAGCGCAGCAGATTCCTTGCCCGATGCGGCTACTAAACGGCTGGCGGACGCTGCTGCCCCGCGCAAGGCTCGTCGCAAGCGCCGGGTGCAGGTGGCTGTAGTTTCGGATGTGCATTTGGGTACCTACGGCTGCCACGCCACCGAGCTGCTGCGCTACCTGAAGAGCATCCGGCCGCAGGTGTTGGTGCTCAATGGCGATATTGTCGACATCTGGCAGTTCAGCAAAAACTACTGGCCGCCGGCCCACATGCGGGTGGTGCGCTACCTGGCCGGCCTGGCCGCCAAGGGCGTGAAAATCCATTACCTCACCGGCAACCACGACGAGCTGCTGCGCAAGTTTGCAGGCCTGAAGCTGGGCAACTTCCGGCTCGATAACAAGCTGGTGCTCGACCTGCCGCACGGCCGCACCTGGCTGTTTCACGGCGACGTGTTTGATGTGACCATGCAGCACGCGCGCTGGCTGGCCAGGCTCGGCGGGCACGGCTACGATTTGCTCATTCTGCTGAACCGCTTCGTGAATTATGGCCTGGTAAAACTGGGCCGTCCGCGTGTGGCGCTCAGCAAGCGGGTGAAAGAGCGGGTGAAATCGGCGGTGGCGGCCGTGAGCAACTTCGAGGAAACTGCCGCCGCCATTGCCGCCGATGAGGGCTACCGCTACGTGGCCTGCGGGCACATTCATCAGCCTGAAATCAAGCCATTGGCTACCGCAAAAGGGGAGGTTGGCTACCTGAACTCCGGCGACTGGGTCGAAAACCTGACGGCCCTGGAGTACACCGCCGAGGCCGGCTGGCAGCTTTACTATTACAACGACGACCCCGCTATGCAGCAAACGGCCGAATCCGAAGTGGCCGACGCAGCGGAAGTGCAGGCCGATGCCAACCCGGCCGCGCTGTTGGCGGGATTGTTGGCCGAATTCAAGATTAAGGCGTAAACGGGAGTCTTAAACAGTAATAAAGCACGTCATGCAGAGCTTGCCGAAGCATCTCTACCGCAATACCAAATCTGATGACTAATGCAGTAGAGATGCTTCGACTACGCTCAGCATGACGTTCTAAGCATGTAAATTCCGATATCGAATCAATGTCCCGAATACTTTACGCTATCCAGGGTACCGGCAACGGCCACCTAAGCCGCGCCCTCGATGTGGTGCCGCTGCTGCAAGCCCGCTGCGAGTGCCTCGACGTGCTAATGAGCGGCCCGCCCGCCGACCTGCCATTGCCTTTCGATGTGAAATTTAAGGCCCAGGGCATGGGCTTTGCGTTTGGTAAAAAGGGCGGCATCAACTTCGTGAAGACGTTCGCCCAGTTCAACTCAGCCAAGTTTTTGCACGAGGTGCGGCACTTGGCAGTTGAAAGCTACGACCTGGTCATCAGCGACTTCGAGCCGGTGAGCAGCTGGGCCTGTAAGCTGCGCCACGTGCCTTGCGTGGCCCTCAGCCACCAGAGCGCCGTGCTGCACCCCGCCGCCCCGCGGCCCGACCGCGAGGACCCCGCCGGCCGCGCCGTGCTAAAGCACTACGCGCCGAGCACGGCACAGTATGGCTTTCATTTTCAGCGCTATGCGCCAGAGATTTTTACGCCCGTTATCCGCCAGCAAGTCCGCGAGCTGAGCCCGGGTAACGAAGGCCACTACACGGTGTACCTGCCGGCTTTCGAGGAGGAGATTTTGGTGGAGCGGCTACAGCATCTGAGCCGCAGCGTGCGCTGGGAGGTGTTCAGCAAGCACAGCTCCGTGCCGGCCCACTATGGCAACGTGCGGGTGTGGCCCGTGAGCGGCCCGGCCTTTCTGGAAAGCATGGCCCAGTCGGCCGGCGTGCTGTGCGGCGCCGGCTTCGAAACGCCCGCCGAGGCGCTGTACCTGGGCAAAAAGCTGCTGGTAATGCCCATGAAGCAACAGTATGAGCAGCAGTGCAACGCCGCGGCCCTGGCCAAAATGGGCGTGCCCGTCATCAAAAGCTTCAGGGATAAAAACCTCGATAAAGTCGACCAGTGGCTGCACCAGGACGAGGTAATTCCCGTTGATTACCCCGACTAGACGGCCGCCGTCATCGACCAGCTGCTGCGCGAGCAGCTGCCGGGGAATCGCCCGGCGGCCCGGTTTGTTAAATACGACCGTGCGGCCGCGCACTCGGCCTAAGTCGCCGCCTGCGTTGCCCCACGGTCACTATCCACTAGCTCTTCCGCGCCCCGCGCATGATTAAACTACCCCCCAGCTACGCCGAGCCGCTGCCAGCCGCTTTCTACCCTGCTTCCGCCCCGCTGCCGTTTTCCCGGGCCGATTTCGGCCCCGATTTCCAGTGGGGCGCCTCGGCCGCCGCCTACCAGACCGAGGGCGCGTGGCAGCACCAGGGCAAGGGCCCCAGCATCTGGGACGACTTCACGCGGCGCAAAGGGGCCATCCGGCGCAATGAGCACGGGCGCGTGGCCGCCGACTTCTACCACCGCTACGAAACCGACCTCGACCTGGCCGCCGGTCTCGGCCTCAGCGATTTTCGCTTCTCGGTGGCCTGGCCGCGGGTGCTGCCCGAAGGCACCGGGGCCGTGAACCGCCGCGGCCTCGACTTCTACGAGCGGCTGGTGGATGCCTGCCTGGAGCGCGACCTGCGCCCCCTGCTCACCCTCTACCACTGGGACCTGCCCAGCGCCCTACAGGCCCGCGGCGGCTGGGCCAACCGCGACATCGTGCACTGGTTTGCCGACTACGCCCAGCTAATGGCCCGCCGCCTCGGCGACCGGGTGCCACAGTGGTGCGTGCTGAACGAGCCGATGGTGTTTGTGGGAGCTGGCCACCTGCTGGGCATTCACGCGCCCGGGCGGCGGCATCTGGGGGCGTTTCTGGCGGCGGCCCACCACGCCACGCTGGCCCAGGCCGAGGGCGGCCGCGCCCTGCGCGCCGTGCTGCCCGGCACGGCCCAGATTGGCACCACGTTTTCGTGCTCGCACCTCACCCCGCACCGCCCCGGCAATGCCTACGACGAAGCCGCCACCCGCCGCGCCGATGCCCTGCTGAACCGCTTTTTCGTGGAGCCCACCCTTGGCCTGGGCTACCCCACGGCCGAGCTGCCGGCCCTGCGCTGGCTGCTGGAACGCTACCGAAAACCCGGCGACGAACAGCGCATGGCCTTCAATTTCGATTTCTGGGGCATCCAGAACTACACCCGTGAGGTGGTAAAATTCTCGCCCTGGCTGCCGTTGCAATGGGCTGCGCTGGTACCTGCCAAGCAGCGTGGCGTACCGCACACCGACATGGGCTGGGAGGTATATCCGGAGTCGATTTACCACATGTTGAAACAGTTCGCCGCTTATCCAAATGCGCCAACTCTGCTGATAACTGAAAGTGGCTCAGCGTTCCTAGATGTGAAAGCGGACGGCCGCGTACCCGATGCCGCCCGCCGCGCCTACCTGCAAGCGGCCATCGGCCAGGTGCTGCGGGCCCGGCGCGAAGGCGTGGACGTGGGCGGCTATTTCGCCTGGAGCCTCACCGACAACTTCGAATGGGCCGAGGGCTACGGCCCGCGCTTCGGGTTGATTCACGTCGACTACGAAACACAGGAGCGAATTGTGAAGGACTCGGGGCGCTGGTACCGGGATTTCCTGGGCGGCGAGAAAGTAGCCGGGGCGGCGGCTGAAACTGCGTCCGTACTTGGCGCGGTCAGCAAGCGTTAATCTTCTATTCTTTCCCATTCTCCCAGCTGCGAGTCGTACTTGGCAAAGTCCCCGTCATCGGTAAATTCGGAGGCTGTCATGCCAATATCAAAGATATCCTCGGATGAAGAGGGCGAAATAGCGAAGGAGAGCATGCCGTCGAACAGCAGGGCGAGTATCGGCGGGGCATTGCCCCGGGCCAGCATGTACTCGATGTGGTTTGGTTGCCGGCTCACTTCCTCGTATCCGTAAATGAGGAGTCGTTTGTGTAATCCCTGGTGCTGTTGGGAAGGGAAGGGGAGAATATTTGCGTTGTCTTCGAAAAACGACTCGTCCGGGT
>JALYUH010000225.1 GCA_030853985.1 Bacteroidota bacterium
GGCGAACTGGCAGGTATTGTGCGGTCGTGGTGTGGCCTGAAGCACTAGTCGCGATTGTAATGGAAGTTACGCAACATCCTTTGCGAAACCTCTTTTCATCTCGCGTAGCCTTGCGCTATTTCCGCAACTCCACTACCCAGGCCGTATGCGCCGGTAGTGTCAGCTTGTTCAGGTCGCCAACGGTGGCCCCGCTCACCACCTCCACCCCGGACGAATACCCCGCAAATCGCTCCGCAAACCGCGTCCCGTCCACCTGCTTCTCGTCCTTGGTATTGTTGGCGATAATCATCACGCTCTCACTATCTGAATACCGAAAATACGTGTACACCCCATCTTGCGGGATAAACTGCATGAGCTGGCCGGAACTCAAAACCGGGTGTGCCTTGCGGTAGTTGGCCAGCTTGCTCACGTAGTCGAACGCCTCGCCGGCCTGGCCGCTGGGCCGCGTGGTGAAGTAATTCACCTTATCGCCCGCAAAGCCGCCGGGGAAATCCTCGCGCACCTTACCGTCGGGGTTCGAGAAGTTCTTCATCAATACTTCGGTGCCGTAGTAGAGTTGGGGGGTGCCGCGCAAGGTCAGCAGCCAGGCAATGCCAGTTTTGAACTTGCCGAAATCCTCGCCAATCACCGAGTAGAAGCGGCTCATGTCGTGGTTGTCGAGGAAGGGCACGTTGCGGGTGGCATCCACGTACAACCAGTCGCCCTGCAGGGCGTGGTAGAGCTTGCTCAAATCGCCGTTTTCGGTTTTCAGCGCATCCGAAATGGCGAAGCAGATTTGGAAATCCAGCAGGCCCGGCATGTTAGACTTGAAGCCATTCACGGGCGGCAGAATGTTCTGGGCGAAGAAGGCCTGCTCGGCTTCGGTGCCCTCCCAGGCCTCGGCAAACTGCGCCAGCTTGGGGTATTCTTCGGTAATGGCCTTGCCCCAGTCCATCAGAAACTGCGGGTTGGAATACGGGTACGTATCGATGCGATACCCATCAATGCCCGTCGATTCTACCCACCACAAAAAGTTCTGGATAATGTAGGTGGCCACCAGTGGGTTGCCTTGGTTCACGTCGGGCATCGTGGTATCAAACCAGCCGTCGTTGAACAGCGTGTAGTCGCGCTTCGAGCCGTAGGGGTCGTTGAGGGCGAAAGCGTTGTAGTTGCTGCGCGTAAACTTCGGAAAGGCGTGGAACCAGTCGGCCGCCGGCTTGTCGAGGAACAGGTGGTGGTAGCTGCCCCAGTGGTTGAGCACGATGTCCTGCACCAGTTTCAGGCCATCGGCGTGGGCAGCTTTCACGAACTGCTGGTACTCGGCGTTGGTGCCGTAGTGGGGGTCAATTTTGTAGCAGTCCGTGACGGCGTAACCGTGGTAGCTGGCCTTGGGCATGTCGTTTTCGATAACCGGGGTGGGCCAGATGGCCGTGACGCCCAGCTGCTTGAAGTAGTCGAAGTGGTTCTGGATGCCGCGCAGGTCGCCACCGTGGCGGGCATACATCGAGTCGCGGGCCACGTGGTTCACGCGGGTGCCTTTCACCACGTCGTTTTTCGGGTCGCCGTTGGCAAACCGGTCGGGCATCAGCATATAAATGAAGTCGGCCTGCGTGAGGCCCTGCGTGCGCTGCGGGTCGGTGTTGCGGGCGCGCAACTCATAGCGGTAGCTCTGGTAGGTTTTGCCGTTTTTTAGCCCCAGCTGTAGCAGTCCCGGCTTGGTATCGGGCGCAATAATTAAGTTAATAATCAAGTAATTGGCACTCTCTAACTTCTGCTGGCTCTCAATCGTGACGCCGGGGTAAGCAGCCAGTATCGCCATGGTGCTCCCAATGCCGGGCGCATTCACCAGCAGCTGTAGTTTCGGGTTTTTCATGCCCACCCACCAATAGGTGGGGTCGATGCGCACGGCGGGCGCGGCTTTGGCGATGGCCGCAGGGCTGGCCGCAGGGCTGGCCGCAGGGCTGGCCGCAGGGCGAGCATGAATGGGCGCGGCCGACGATGCCAACGGCAGCAATAGCCCGGCCGCAGCCAGCAGAATTTGTGGGAATTTCATGGCGAAAAGAGCGGAGGGATAACAGCAGGACCAAAAGTACGGCATTCGCGCAAGGCCCCTGATGCGCAACCGTTTCCACTTTCGGAATATATTTTTCGGGCGCTCCAGCCAGTGGAAAAGCGACTGTTAAGTTCGCCGAAACACCTGCCGAATAAATTTTAGCCCTAACCGACTGGCTGGTATTACCCTGACACTGTTAGCGTTGGCCGGCATGCTAACGTTTGCTTAAATCAAGCCTCAATATCAAGGGGTTGCGATTTTTCGGGAAAGCTTCGGACCTTGCGCCAACAACCGCCGCCGGGCTCCGTGCGGCGCGGCGTATTCTTCAACCCGTCACTCTAATTCCGCCCTGCCCCGGCGCGCATTCGCTTCAGAATATGGCATTTACCTTTAAACCCTACGCCCCCGCCGCCAAATACAAGACGGCCGCCGCGTACTTCTCGATGGAGTTTGCCGTCGACCAGGCCCTCAAAACCTACTCTGGCGGCCTCGGCTTCCTGGCCGGCTCGCATATGCGCTCGGGCTTCGAGTTGAAGCAGAACCTAGTGGGCATCAGCATTCTGTGGAGCTTCGGCTACTACGACCAGGACCGCGACCCCGAGCAGGCCATGCGCGCCGAGTTCCGCCACAAGCACTACTCGTTTCTGGAGGATACCGGCTTGGTTTTCCCCATCACCATTCACGGGGCCGATGTGTACGTGAAGGCCCTGTACCTGGCCCCCGAGGTATTCGGCACGGTGCCCATGTTCTTCCTCACCACCGACATTGAGCAGAACGACCACCTTTCGCGCACCATCTCGCACCACCTCTACGACCCGGACTCGGCGGCTCGCGTGGCCCAGAGTATCCTACTGGGCGTGGGCGGCGGCAAGCTGCTCGACGTGCTCGGCCGGCAGACCGACGTGTACCACCTCAACGAGGGCCACGGCCTGCCGCTGGCATTCTACCTGTATGAGAAGCACGGCCGCGACCTGGCCGAGGTGCAGAAGCGCCTGGTTTTCACCACGCACACGCCCGAGCTGGCCGGCAACGAAGAGCGCCCCATGAAGCTGCTGACCGACATGACCTTCTTTGGCAGCGTGCCCGAAGAGGAAGTGCGCCGCGTGGCCCGCATCGGCCACGGCGACGCGCTGAACTACACCCTGACGGCCCTGCGCTTTTCGCGTAAGGCCAACGCCGTGAGCAAGGTACACGGCAAAGTGGCCAACGACATGTGGGGCCACTACGAGGGCATCTGCCCCATTATCCCCATCACCAACAGCCAGAACGGCAGCTACTGGCGCGACCCGCAACTGGCCGCCGCCCTCAAAAGCAAGGATGATGCGGCCTTGCTGGCCCGCAAGCAGGAACTGAAGAAGGACCTGTTCAAAATAGTGGCCGACCAGACGGGTAACGTGTTCGACCCCACCATCATCACCGTGGTGTGGGCCCGCCGCTTCGCCGCCTACAAGCGCGCCGACCTCATACTGCGCCACTTCGAGCGTTTCGTGGAGCTGGCCGCCAATGCCAAGCACCCCATCCAGGTTATCTGGGCCGGTAAGCCGTATCCGAAGGATTTCGGCGCGGTGGCGTTGTTCAACGACATCATCAAGCGCACCGCGCACTTGAAAAACTGCGCTGTGCTCACGGGCTACGAGCTGGGCCTGTCGGCTGCCATGAAGAAAGGTTCCGACATCTGGCTGAACACGCCGCGCTTCCCACGCGAGGCCAGCGGCACCAGCGGCATGACCGCCGCCATGAACGCCAGCGTGAACTTGAGCATTGCCGACGGTTGGATTCCGGAATTTGCCAAAGACGGCGAAAACAGCTTCCTTATTGCCCATACCGATGAGCACCTGCCCGACAATGTGAAGGACGACCAGGAAGCCACCACCCTGCTCGACGTGCTCGAAAAAACCGTACTGCCGCTGTACTACGACCAGCCCAAGAACTTCCTAAAAGTGGTGAAAACCGCCATGAAGGATGTGGAGCCCGAGTTCGAGAGCGCCCGCATGGCCCGCGAGTACTACGAGCTGCTGTATAAAATCTGACCCTCGATTTAACGGGTTTTAGCGGATTAAAACGGATTTTTATTGTCTCCGTACTAGTGTCTCCCTGCAACCTATTTGCAGGGAGACATTTTATTTAGCGACAATTCATCGTGCCCGGCTGAAGCGGTAGCCACAAAAAATCCGTCTCATCCGTTAAATCTGTGGTCTTATGTGTGGTCGATATTCGTTTGTAGCCCCCGTGGCGGCTATTGAGCAGCGCTTCGAGGCAAAATTTACCGAGCCTACCCCGCCCAATTACAACGCCGCGCCTTCGCAGCGCCTGCCCATCATCACCAACGCCGCGCCTGGCCAGATTCAGTTGCTGCGCTGGGGCCTGGTTCCGGCCTGGAGCCGCGACCCGGCCGGTGGCCCCAAACCCATCAATGCCCGCGCCGAAACGCTGGCCGACAAGCCCAGCTTCCGGATGCTGCTGGCGCGGCGGCGCTGCCTGGTACTGGCCGATGGCTTTTATGAGTGGCAGGCCACGCCGGCGGGCAAGGTGCCGCACCGCATTCTGCTGCGCGAAGAACAGCCCTTCGCCTTTGCCGGCCTCTGGGACGAGTGGCTGGACCGTGCCACCGGCGAGCTGCACCCCACGTTCACCATCATCACCACCGAGCCCAATGAGCTGATGGCCGGCATTCACAACCGCATGCCCGTCATCCTGCCCGACCGCGCCGCCGAGCAGGCCTGGCTCGCCGACGGCCACCGCCTGCCCGACTACCAGCAGCTGCTGCAACCCTACGATGCCGATGCCATGCGCGAGTACGTGGTGAGCAAGCTCGTGAATTCCCCGGCCAACAACAATGCCGAGGTGCTGGCCCCCGCCGCCGGCTGATGCTGCCCAGGAGTAGGCAACAGCCTGTTATCTTGCCGCCATGAATCCTCCCGCTCCCACTCCCTGGCTTTCTACCCATAACTCCTGGGTGCTGGCTCCTTTGCTCGCAGTACTGGCCGCTGTGGTGCAAATGGGGTTGCCGTGGTGGAGCGCCGTGGTGCTGGCTTTCGTCGTGTGCTTCGGGCAGGCGCAGTCGGGGCGCGCGGCCTTTCTGGTGGGTTTTGTGGGCCTGGGCTTAAGCTGGCTGGTGCCGGCCGCGTGGCTGGCTTTTCAGAACAATGGCCTGCTGGCGCATCGCGTGGCGCAGCTGCTGCCGCTGGGCGGCTCGGTGCCGGTGCTGGTACTCGTCACCACGCTGCTTATTGGGCTGGCGGGTGGGCTGGCCGGGCTGGCGGGCCGGTGGGTGCGCGAGGTCATCAGCCCAGCGCGCAGCGCGGCCTAGTTGGCCGGGCAACGTCCCGTTCCGATTATTTCAACCGCTTGGCTATCCATTCGCCCACGGCTTCCAGCGCGTCGACTGACGTAGCGGTGGGCGAAGTGGCGCCGGCCAGCAGCGCCCGCTCGCCCAGCGCCGTCTGGAAATCGTGCGTGACGCCCTCCAGCTGCTGGGTGGTAGCCAATTTATTGCCTTTGAAGGCTTTCGCGAGGGCCGATAAGTTGGTAGCCGCCGGCACCGGCACATCGGCCGCGCCGTGGAGCAGCAGCGTGGGGCAGCTCACTTTGGCCAGTTCGGCCTGCGGGTTGAAGGACAGTAGCGAGCGGTACCACTTGCTGGTGAGCTGGCGGGCCCGGGCCTGGGCCGTGGCCGCCGCCAACCCCGGATAAATCTGCCGCAGCATGTTGGCCACAATGGCCTGCGCCTGCGCATTATCCGCCGTTTGGCGGATAATTTCGAGCAGCGCAAACTGGCGCTTGTAGAGGATGTCGTTGCGCTTGCGGGCTTCGGTGGTCAGGCGCAGCTGCTCCTGGGCCACGCGCACCTGCACCTGCTCGGCGTTGGCTCCGGCGGCCAGCTGCTGCTTGGCCTCGCGTCGGGCTTGGGCCATGCGCTGGGCGCAATGGGTTTCCCAGGCCAACTGGGCGGTATCGGGCTCGCTGGGGCGGTTCACCAGCGCCGTTTGGCGGGCTAGCAGCTCCTGGCCGCTCACGCCGGCCGCGGCCAGGGCCACCACAAATGCCGGGGCGGGCGACTGCGTGGCGGCCAGCAAAGCCACGTTGGCCCCTTCGCCGTGGCCCAGCACGCCTACCCGCATGGGGTTGATG
>JALYUH010000249.1 GCA_030853985.1 Bacteroidota bacterium
CCGCCACACCGTGCAGTACGCCAATACCCTGGCCCAGACCCTGCAAAGCCCCCTTGTGCTGCTGCACGTCAACCGCGCGTCCATGTTCGACCCCTATGCGCCAATGGCCGAAGGCTACCACCGGGAGGAATTAAATCGCCAGACCGAAACCGCCGCCGCCCTCTGCCGGCTGGCCGAGGAGCTATCCACCCAACCCACCGTGGAAGTGGCCACCGACCTGCTCCCCGAAGTAGCGCGGGATTTGGCTAAACGGCACCATCCGGCCCTGTTCGTGCTCACCCAGCCCGCCCCCAAACGAACCGATAGCGGCGTGGCCCAGGCCTGCGCCGAGTTGCTGCGGGCCGGCCACTATCCGGTGCTGCTGGTGCCGCCCACCGCTCCGGCCGACCAGCCCCCGCGCCGCATCCTCATTGCCGCCGACGCAGAACCCTTCACACTGGCAGCTAACGCGCTGCCCCTGCGCCAGCTGCTGGCGCTACCCGGCGCCACGCTCACGGTAGCCCACGTATCGAGCGGGGTCGAAGACGATGCCGGGTGCAGCGCCGCCCTGCGGGCCGTCCAGCTTAGCGGGCTGGTGCAGGGCCTGCCCACGCCCGAGCTGCGCGGCTACGAAAACGACAACTATGCCGAAGGCGTGCTAGCGGCCGTGCAGAATACGCAGGCTGATTTAGTGGTGGTGCTGGCCCGCGAGCGCAGCTATTTCGGTGAGCTTTTCCACCAAAGTGTGACGGCCCGGCTGCTGGCCCGTTGCCCCGTGCCGGTGCTGGTACTGCCGGTAAATGTGCCCGTAGCTGCCCCCGAGGCCCAGCTCACCAATTGCGTGCTTTCCGGCTTGATGCCCGCTAGCTGATGGCCGGCCCGAAGACGCACAGCGACTCCCTTTTATTTTTCACCCCGACCGAACCTGGTCCTTAAAACCCTCCTTGCCATGATAACGCCCGCCATCCTCTTTTCCGTGTTCCTGCTGTCCACTTTGGCCGTTTTCAGTGCCTATAAGCACGCCACCAGTTCGTACCCGGTAGCACTGCGATAGCACTTCGAAAGCAGTATCTCCGCGGGTTTCCCGCTGGTAGTCCTGTCAATAATTGCCCACCGTTTTTATGAATCAGAAGCCTCGTTCCGTAGCCGCAGGAACTGAAATGCAGGCCGCGACGGCCGGCCGCGTGCTGGCCCTCAACGGCGGCTCGTCGAGCATCAAATTCGCGGTGTACGGCTTGGGCGAAGCGTCCGAGCGGGGCCTGCACGGCCACCTCGACCGCATCGGCCGGCCTGGCCCCACGCTCACGACCGCCGATGGCGACCAACCGGCTACCACTGTTTCGGTGGCGGCCGCCGACCAGCCCGCGGCGGTCGCTTTTCTGCTCGACTGGCTGGAAGCGCACGTCAATTTCAGTGCTATTGCAGCGGTGGGCCACCGGGTGGTGCACGGCATGGCCCACCACGCGCCCGAGCGCATTACCCCAGCGCTGGTGGCGGAGCTGCGCCAGTTCCGCGCCTTTGACCCCGACCACCTGCCCGGCGAGCTGGCGCTGATTGAGGGGCTGCAAAAGCGCCATCCTCAGCTGCCGCAGTTCGCCTGTTTCGACACGGCTTTCCATCACGACATGCCGCAGGTGGCGCAGCAGCTGCCGCTGCCGCGCCGCTTTGCGGCGCAGGGCTTGCGGCGCTACGGCTTCCACGGTCTGTCTTACGCCTATTTGATAGCAGAGCTGGGCCGACTGGCAGGGCCCAAAGTCGCCAATGGCCGCGTGATTCTGGCGCACCTGGGCAATGGGGCCAGCCTGGCCGCCGTGCACCACGGCCGCAGCCTCGATACCACCATGGGCTTCTCGCCCGCCGGCGGCCTCATGATGGGCACCCGCCCCGGCGACCTCGACCCCGGCATCACCAACTACCTGCTGCACACCGAAAAGCTTACCGCCCCGCAGCTCAACCACCTACTTAACCATGAAGCCGGCCTGCTCGGAGTATCCGAAACCAGCTCCGACATGCAGGACTTGCTGGCTGCCCAGGCCACCGACGAGCGCGCCGCCGAGGCCGTGGCCCTGTTCTGCTACCAGGCGCGCAAGGGCGTGGGCGCATTTGCGGCCGTGCTCGGCGGGCTCGATACGCTGGTATTCTCCGGCGGCATCGGCGCGCACGCGGCCGAGGTGCGCGCCCGCATCTGCGAGGGGCTGGCATTTCTGGGCATCGAACTGGACACGAGCCGCAATGCAGCCCACGCGGGCGTGATTTCAAGCGCGGGCAGCCGCGTGACGGTGCGCGTGATGCCGACCGATGAGGAGCGCATGATTGCGCGGACAGTGGGGCGGCTGGTGGCGGCCGGTCACCTCACCCCCGGCTCCTCTCCCGCGTAGAGACTAACGGCTTGAATACCAAATTATTATTTCAAAAAACCTTACTCTCATCGTCAGGCTCCCCTTTCCCCAAGGAGAGGGGCCGGGGGTGAGGTGAGTGCCAATCAACCCCCACCATGCAAACCGAAACCCTCCCCGAAGCCCCTGCCGCCACGCCCCTCACCCCAGACATGCTACGCCGCATCGACGCGTATTGGCGGGCGGCCAACTACCTCTCGGTGGGCCAGATATACCTGCTCGACAACCCGCTGCTGCGCGAGCCGCTCACCCTGGCCCACATCAAAAAGATGCTGCTGGGGCACTGGGGCACCACGCCGGGCCAGAATTTCATCTACACCCACCTCAACCGCGTCATCAAGGCCCACGATTTGGATATGGTGTACCTATCGGGGCCGGGCCACGGCGGGCCGGCGGTGGTGGCCAGCACCTACCTGGAGGGCACGTACAGCGAGGTGTACCCCAACATCAGCCAGGACGAGGCGGGGCTGCGGCGGCTGTTCACGCAGTTCTCGTTTCCGGGTGGCATTTCGAGCCACGCCGGGCCTCAAACGCCGGGCTCACTGCACGAGGGCGGCGAGTTGGGCTACTCGCTAAGCCACGCCTTCGGGGCGGTGTTCGATAATCCCGACCTCATCGCGGCCTGCGTTATTGGTGATGGCGAAGCCGAAACCGGCCCGCTGGCCACTGCCTGGCACTCCAATAAGTTCCTCAACCCGGCCCGCGACGGCGCGGTGTTGCCCATCCTGCACCTCAACGGCTACAAGATTTCCAACCCCACGGTGCTGGCCCGCATCACCCACGAGGAACTCGACCAGCTGCTGCGCGGCTACGGCTGGACGCCCTACTTCGTGGAAGGCCACGAGCCCGAACTGATGCACCAAGCCATGGCCGATGCCCTCGACCACATCATCGCCGACATCCACGAAATTCAACAAAACGCCCGCGAAACCGGCGACCTCACCCGCCCCCGCTGGCCCATGCTGGTGCTGCGCTCGCCCAAAGGCTGGACCGGCCCCGCCACCGTGGACGGCCGGCCGAACGAGGGCACGTTCCGGGCGCACCAGGTGCCGCTGGCGGTATCGGCCAGCGCCCCGCCCGAGCATCTGGCCCAGCTAGAAGCCTGGCTCTGCAGCTATAAGCCGGAGGAATTATTCGACGCTGAAGGCCGCTTGCTACCCGAATTGGCCGAACTGGCCCCGGCCGGCACCCGCCGCATGGGGGCCAACCCGAATGCCAACGGCGGCCAGCTGCTGCGCGATTTGCGCCTGCCCGATTTCTGCGACTACGCCGTGGCCGTGCCCGCGCCGGGCGCGGTGCTGGCCAGCGACACGGCCGTGACCGGCCAATTCCTGCGCGACGTGCTGCGACGGAACGCGGCCCCGCGCAACTTCCGCATTTTCGGGCCCGATGAAACCCTCTCGAACCGCCTCGAAGCCGTATTTGAAGCCACCAACCGGCAGTGGAACGCGGCCGTGGAGGTCAACGATGAATTTCTGTCGCCCGACGGCGGCGTGCTCGAAATGCTAAGTGAGCACCAGTGCCAGGGCTGGCTGGAAGGGTATTTATTAACCGGCCGGCACGGGCTGTTCAACAGCTACGAGGCCTTCGTGCACATCGTCGATTCGATGTTTAACCAGCACGCCAAATGGCTGAAGCTGACGCTGGAAATTCCGTGGCGGCGCAAGCTGGCCTCGCTCAACTACCTGCTCACGAGTACGGTGTGGCGGCAGGACCACAACGGCTTCACGCACCAAGACCCCGGCTTTATTGACCACGTTATCAACAAGAAAGCCAGCATTGTGCGCGTATACCTGCCGCCTGATGCCAACTGCCTGCTCTCGGTAATGGACCACTGCCTGCGCTCGCGCCACTACGTAAACGTGATTGTGGCCGGCAAGCACCCCGGCCCGCAATGGCTGGGCATGGACGCCGCCCAGAAGCACTGCACCGAAGGCATCGGCCTCTGGCCCTGGGCCAGCACCGACGCTGGCCAGGAGCCCGACGCCGTGCTCGCCTGCTGCGGCGACGTGCCCACCCTCGAAGCCCTGGCCGCCGCCAGCATCCTGCGCGAGCACCTGCCGGAGTTGAAAATCCGGGTCGTGAACGTGGTCGATTTGCTCAAGCTCCAGCGCAGCACCGAGCACCCGCACGGCCTAAGCGACGCCGACTACGACGCCCTGTTCACCCGCGACAAGCCGGTGGTGTTTGCCTTCCACGGCTACCCCTGGCTGGTGCACCGCCTCACCTACAACCGCGCCAACAACCAGCAGCTGCACGTGCACGGCTACCGCGAAGAAGGCACCATCACGACGGCCTTCGACATGGCCGTGCTCAACGAGCTCGACCGCTTCCACCTCGTGCTCGACGTGCTGGACCGCGTACCCAGCCTGGGCAACAAGGGCGCCTACCTCAAGCAGTTCATCAAGGATAAGTTGGTGGAACACAGCCTCTACATCACCCATTATGGCGAGGATATGCCCGAAATCCGGGAGTGGACGTGGAAGGCGTAGCGCGAACTTTTGGTTCGCGTCCCGAACCCGAACGCTTCTAACGGCGTGGGCACGCGAACTACAAAGTTCGCGCTCCAGGTCTGAGAAGCTCCCTGATGGCGCCGGGCTCCAGCCCCGCGCCGAATACTGGCGGCACTCCGGCCCGCCCCGGCGAGGGCGCCTTTTGACGATTCCGTTCAACGACCGCAGGCCGGAGGCTTGCAGATAGCCGGCACGGGGCACAGCCCCGCGCCAGTTCCCGCCTTATGCAAACCATTACCCCCACCGCCCCCGGCCTCACCGACGCCGCCGTCCTCGCTGCGCGCCGCGCACGGCCGCAACGTGCTGCCCGACGCCAGCAGCTCCGGCCTGTTGGCCACCCTGCGCGAAGTGGTGCTGGAACCCACGTTTCTGCTGCTGCTGGTGGCCTGCGGAGTGTATTTCGTGCTGGGCCGGGCCGAGGAAGCCATCACCCACATTGCGACGTTGCTGCTGGCGCTGCTGCTGCTGGCGGCGCAGCGGCTGTTCGGTCTCGCGCCGGTGCCATTGGCGCTTTTGGGCGGGTGCGGACTGGCCGCGCTGCTGGGCGCGGGCTGGGTGGAGGTTCGCAAAGCCGTACGGCGGTAACGCGGGCGGCGGGTTGGCGGCGACGGAGCGGGACGGAAACGGCTGCCTGTGCATACGAGGCCCAATCAGCCCGGATTATGGCCCTTCGAACCACAGCTCCAGCGGGGCTTCCGCATCAAACTGGCCTTCGGATTTTGCCCGGCGCTTTAGCACCGGGGAGAGCGCAATTCTGAGGGCTGGTGGGGCTGCGGCCTTTAGGCAACGGGGAACGAGGAAAGGCTAAAGCCCCGAAACCAGGGACAACGTAATCCCGGCCCTGAAGGGCCGGGCAAATACACCCGGCGGGTTTTGATGCGGAAGCCCTACCCCGCTGGGCTCGCCCATGCAGTCCGCAAATCTGACTAATCGGGCCGCCCACCCCGATGAGAATCAGGCAAAAACTGGATACATATCATGGGTTTCGTGCGCCACCGGCCGGAACCTTGCGGGGCCTGATTTCAGGCCGACTGCTACTATTCTTTCGCCTGTATTTATGAACGTTACCGTTTTCAGCACCCTGGCCTTCGAGCGCCCTTTTCTGGACCAGGCCAACGCCGGCCGCCACGAGCTGCGGTTTCTCGAAGCCCCCCTCAACGGCATCACCGTGGCCCTGGCGCAGGGCTCGGAGGCCGTGTGCGTATTCGCGCCGGATGACGTGTCGGCCCCGATTCTGGCGCAGCTGCAAGCCCACGGGGTGCGCTACGTGGTGGTGCGCGCCGTCGGCACCGACAACGTGGACCTGCCCGCCGCCCAGCGCCTGGGCCTGCGCGTGGCCAACGTACCCGAATACTCGCCCTACGCCATCGCCGAGCACGCCGTGCTGCTGATACTGGCCCTGTGCCGCCACCTGCGCCGGGCCAGCCAGCAGCTGCGGGCCAACGACTTCCGCCTCGACGACCTCATCGGCTTCGACCTGCACGGCAAAACCGTGGGCATCTTGGGCGTGGGCCGCATTGGCGGCGTGCTGGCGGGCATCCTGCACGGTTTCGGCTGCCAGCTTTTGGGCGTGGACGTGCAGCCCAACCCCGACCTGACCGCCCAGTTCGGCCTGCGCTACGTGGCCCTGCCCGAACTTTGCGCCCAGGCCGACATCATCTCGGTGCACACGCCCCTCACCGCCGAAACCCACCACCTGATTGACGACCAGCTGCTGGCCCAGATGAAGCGCGGCGTGCTGCTGGTGAATACCGGCCGCGGCGGCGTACTCGACACCGAAGCCGCCCTGCGCGCCCTCGATTCGGGCCAGCTCGGCTACCTCGGCCTCGACGTGTATGAGCACGAGAAAGGCCTCTTTTTCGGCAATCACAGCACCGAGCAGCTGCGCGATGCCACCTACGCCCGGCTCCTCACCTACCCCAACGTCTTCCTCACCGGCCACCAGGCCTACCTCACCCGCGAAGCCCTCACCAATATCGCCGACGCCACCCTGGCCAGCCTCGATGCCTGGGCCGAAGGCCTGCCCGCGCCGCACCACTTGGTAAGCGCGCGGCAGAATAGCCCAGAACATTCCGGTTGAGCGCAGCCGAAGCATGACGTTCTTTTCTCCTATCTCCCTTCCCTAATCCATCCCGTAATGTGGCCCTACCTGTTTGTTTTTCTCGGGGCCTTCCGGTTTGATGTGGTGCCGTTTCCGTTACTGCCAGCCTTCACCGTCCTGATTTTTTTGCAGGTGCGCCACGGCCTGTCCATGTGGCCGGTGCTGTTCATCGGGGTGGCGGGCTCCATTCCGGGGTGCTAAGAAGCTGTTTGAGTTAATTTTGGTGGATGCAAACAGCCGTGATTTCAGCCGTTCGAAAGCGGTATAGTTCAGATTTGTCAGCGCACGATTGGCAGCAGTTGGAGCCGCTACTCGTTGTGCGTCGGCGCGGCAAATGGCCGTTGGCGGAGGTCGTCAATGCCATTTTCTACGTGCTCAAAAACGGATGCGTGTGGCGGGATTTGCCGGGTGATTTGCCGCCCTGGGGCACGGTGTACTGGTATTTTGCCAAGTGGGAGGCCGACGGGACCTGGCAACGGGTCAGCACCTGTCTGAATGTGAGCAGTCGGGAGTGGGCCGAAAAAAAGCTTGGCCCACGGCCGTCATTCTCGACACGCAAAGCGTGAAGAATGCGGCCACGGCCACCGGAGCCACCGTGGGCTTCGACGCGGGTAAGCTGGTCAAAGGCCGCAAGCGCTTGGTGCTGACCGACACGCTGGGTAACGTGTTGGCTAGTTGGGTATTGCCCGCCGATGCAGTGGACGGGGCCGCCGCCATTGCCTTTGGGGATAAAGTGGCCGCCCCGCACGAGTTGCTGGGGCAGGTGCAGGTCGTGTTTGTGGACAGTTCGTTTAACGGCGTTTTTCGGGAACATTTGGCGCACCGTTACGGGATTCGGGTCGAGAAACCAGCCCACGTGCTGGTCGAAAAAACGAATTTCTGCATTCATGCCTGGCGCTGGATTGTGGAGCGCACGTTCGCGTGGCTCAGTGCTAATCGCAGACTGTCAAAGGAGTACGACCGGACACTGTGCCATGCTAACGCATGGATTACGGTGGCGAACATCAAACGGGTGCTTAAATTTTGCTAACTCAAACAGCTTCTGAGCAACGCCATAAAATACCGGGCTTTCGACCGCCCACCCATCGTGCAGCTGCGCTGCCACTGCCCCGGCACCACCGTGGTACTCGAGGTGCAGGACAATGGGCTCGGGCTGAACTCCCAACAGCAAGCCCGGCTTTTCAACATGTTTCAGCGCATGCACGACCACGTCCCGGGTTCGGGCATTGGCTTATATATGGTGAAGAAAATGGTGGAAAATGCGGGCGGCACCATCGTCGTTCGAAGCCAGCAAGGCGTGGGGTCTACGTTTGTGGTATCGTTCCCGGGCTAGGGCTGCTTCTCCCCGGCGGGTGTTCTATCCGGGCGTCAGTCGGGTCCGGGGTGGCAGGCGCGAGCCCCCGCAGCAGGCGCAAAACGGTTTCGGCGTCGGGCAGGCTGCTGGCGCGCCACAGCTCCATGCCGTGGTGCAGGAGCACGAAACACGGCAAGTCGGTGGCGTGGAAGCTGCTGACGACGGACGGATGGGTGGTGGCATCGCTGCGCAGCACGCGCACGGCCGGGCCCAGCTGCTGCTGCAGCGCCGTAAGCGCCTCGCTGCTGACCGCCAGGCCCGACCGGGGCGCGCCTGGTGCCGCCAGCAGCGCCAGCAGCACGGCAGCTTCGGTGGCGGGGAGCCAGGTGGTAGGGAGAGCGTCGGCCATCAGGAATGCGGATAAACAAGCAGGGGCAAAAGTACTGGCCGCCGGGCGCGGCCCGCATGATGCCCATCAGGTGGCGGGCTGACGATTGTCAGGCCGGCGGTATTTAATGACGACCTTGTGGCGCGGCCGGTTTTTGGCCGCCCTGGCTCACGGCCTTGGTTCCGTATTTCTTAGCCTGCCATGCTGACGAGCTCCTACCCCGGCGTCCTCACCGACCTGCTCTACACGCAAGCCAAAGAGTTTATGGGGATTTATGACCCGCAGCTCGGCTGGTTCACGCAGGTGAACCCGGCGGGGGTGCGGCTCATGGGCTACCCTTCCGAGCCCGCCTTTCTGGCCGACCCCGACCACTCGCTGCGCACGCCGCCCTGGACCGGGGCGCAGTGGGACGTGCTGTGCGAGCAGGCGCAGCGCGAAGGCCGCCAGACGGTGCAGGCCCAAATCCGGCGGCACACCGGCGAGTCGTTCAGCGGCTACCTCGAGCTGGCGTATTTTCAGGTGGAAGGCCGGCGGTACTTTCTGGTCCACATCACCGAAAAAAGCCCCTTGCAGCAGGCCGAGCGCGAACTGGCCCACAGCCGCCGGCGCTTCGAGGCGGTGTTTGCCAATGCCACCATCGGCATTGTGGTGTGCGACCGGGCCGGCACCATGGTATCGGCCAACGAGCTGGCGGGGCAGCTGTTTGGCTACGCGGCGGCCGAGCTGCTGGGCCAGCGCATTGAGGTGCTGGTACCCAATGCCATTGGCCGGAAGCACGCGCAGCTGCGCGAGTCCTTCAACGCCCACCCGCAGGTGCGCAGCATGGGCGCGCACCGGGGCGATTTGGTGGGCCTGCGGAAGGACGGCTCGGAGTTTCCCGTGGAAGCCAGCCTGAGCTACTTCCACCTCGACGAGGAGCTGTACGCGGTGGCTTACATCCTCGATATCAGCGCCAAAAAGCAGGCCGAGCAGGAGCTCATGGCCCAGCAGCAGCGCGTAACGCGCCTCAACGCCGACCTGGAACAGAAGGTGGCCGACCGCACCCACGCCCTAATGAACACCCTGGAGCAACTGGAGCAGCGCGGCCGGGAGTTGGCCACCGCCCTGGCCGCCGAGCAGGAATTGGGCGAGCTGAAATCGCGCTTCGTGAGCATGGCCTCGCACGAGTTCCGCACGCCGCTCACGGCCGTGCTGAGCTCGGCCGAGCTAATTGGCGAGTACGCCGCCGGGCCGCACCAGGACAAGCAGCTCCGGCACGTGGCGCGCATCCGCTCGTCGGTGAAGCATTTGAACGATATTCTGGAGGAGTTTCTCTCGGTGGGGCGCATCGAGGAAGGCCGGATTGAGGCCCAGCCGGTGCTGCTAGACCTGCCCGGCCTGCTCCACGAAACGATGGCCGACGTGCGCAGCCTGCGCAAAGCCGGCCAGCGCATCGAGAGCGAGATGCAGTGTCCGGAGCCTTTGCGCGTGGACCCCTCGCTGCTGCGCAAAATTGTGGTCAACCTACTGTCCAACGCCCTGAAATATTCCGGCGAAAACGCGGTGGTGTGGCTGCGCGCCGACTGCCGCGACCAGCGCCTCACCCTGAGCGTGCAGGACCAAGGCGTGGGCATTTCCAAAGAAGACCAGGAGCATTTATTCGAACGCTTTTTCCGGGCCCGCAACGTGTCCACGGTGCCGGGCACGGGCCTGGGGCTCTACATCATTGCCAAGTACCTGGAGCTCATGCACGGCACCGTGCGCCTGCACAGCGAGCTGGGCGTGGGCACCACCGTCACCATCACCATTCCCTATGAAAACCATTCTGCTGATTGAAGACGACGCTGCCATTCGCGAGAACACGGCCGAGCTGCTGGCGCTGGCCGGCTTCGGAGTGCACACCGCCGAAAACGGCCAGCTGGGCGTGGCGCAGGCGCTGGCCACCAAGCCCGACCTGGTTATCTGCGACATCATGATGCCGGTGCTGGATGGCTACGGTGTGCTCCAGATTTTCAACCAAAACCCGCAGCTAGCGGGCGTGCCCTTCATCTTCCTCACGGCCAAAACCGAACGTACCGACCTGCGCCGCGGCATGGCGCTCGGGGCCGACGACTACCTCACCAAACCCTTCGACAAGGCCGAGCTGCTGAGCGCCATCGCGGGCCGCCTCCACCGCTTCCAGCACCTCAAGCCCGAGTATGATTTGCAGCAGGGTGGCCTGGGCGAGTTTCTGGATGACGCCCGCGCCGTGGGCAACCTAAGCAGCCTCTCGGCCGACCGCAAGGTGCACGCCATCCGCCGGAAGCAGAACATTTACCTCGAAGGCGACGAGCCCACGCGAGTGTACTTCGTGAAAGCGGGCCGGGTGAAAACGCTCAAATCCAACGCCAGCGGCAAGGAGCTGATTACGGGTTCTTACGGCCCGGGCGAGTTTTTTGGCTACCTACCGCTGCTGCAGCACACGGCGCACTACGACTCGGCCGTGGCCACCGACGACGCGGAGCTGGTGTACATCCCGAAGGACGATTTCACCCAGCTGCTGGAGCGAAACCCCGAGGTAGGCCAGCAATTCATCCGCCTGCTGGCGGGCCGGGTGAGCGCGCGCGAAACCCAGCTGCTGGCCATGGCCTACAGCTCCATCCGCCGCCGCGTGGCCGATACCTTACTGCAGCTGCACGCCCAGGCCGGGCCAGACGCGCACCTCCACTTCACCCGCGAAGACCTGGCCGCCATGGTGGGCACCGCGCCGGAGTCGCTAATTCGCACGCTCAGCGAGTTCAAAGCCGACGGCCTGGTGGAGCTGTTGCCCAAAAGCATCCGGGTGCTGCAGCCCGACAAGCTGCGCAGCGCCCGCTGGTAGGCGGGTTGGGGTGTGGTAGTATATTAACGGTTGAGGAGCAAACTGGAAGCGCGTAGTTTTAGAGGTTGTAAACGGCTGTTTGGCAGGATGTGGAATGGCTTATCGACTTATTTAAATTACCCTTTTCGTGAACTCCATTTCCTTTTTTTGCGGCATGATATACGT
>JALYUH010000253.1 GCA_030853985.1 Bacteroidota bacterium
CGCTTCGGCAGGTGCTTCGGGCTTGGCGGACTGGTGCAGGTCAATCAGCCCGCAGATTTGGCCGAAGATGCCATCGATGGGGCCGATGCCGTTGAGGGCGTGGAATTTATTTTGAGCGGCGTAGTAGCCGGCCACCTGGGCGGTTTCGGTGTTATACACCGTGACGCGGCGGCGAATTTTGGTTTCGTCCTGGTCGTCGGGGCGGTTGCTGGTTTTGCCGCGCTCCAGCAGGCGGGTTACTAGTTCTTCTTCCTGCACTTCGAGCGCAATCATGCAGCCGATGTGCGTGCCGTGCGTGGCCATGAGGCGGTCGAGGCTTTCGGCCTGGGCCACGGTGCGCGGGAAGCCGTCGAAGATGAAGCCTCCCGCCTGGGGGTTCGTTTCCAGGGCGTGGCCAATCATGCCAATCACCACGGCATCGGGCACGAGCAGGCCCTCGTCCATCAGCTTTTTGGCGGTGAGGCCCAGCTCAGTTCCTTCGGCAATCTGGGCGCGCAGCAGGTCGCCGGTGCTCAGATGCACGAGGTTGTACTTGGCGATGAGTTTCTGGCTCTGGGTTCCTTTGCCGGCGCCGGGGGGGCCGAACAGCACGATATTCAACATGAAAGAGGAGAGTTGCGCGAAGGCGGTTGGTAAGGTGGGTTTGGGCAAGTTACTCAATCGGGGCCAGAATCGTTGCTACACGGCCACGTACACGTCGGGTAGGTTGCGGCCCAATCCGTCGTAGTCGAGGCCGTAGCCCACCACGAAGTCGTTGGGGATTTCGCGGGCCACGTAGCGGATGGACAACTCGTGGCGCAGGCTTTCGGGCTTGAAAAACAGCGTGGCAATCTCCACCGAGGCCGGGCTTTTGCTTTGTAGCGTGGGCAACAAATGGTGCATGGTGGTGCCGGTATCCACAATATCTTCGATGAGGATGATGTCGCGGCCCTGTACTTCCTCGCGCAGGCCCAGCACTTCCTGCACCACGCCGGTGCTGCCCGTACCCTCGTAGGAAGCCACGCGGATGAAGACAATCTCGCACTCGCCCTCGTAGTATTTCAGCAAATCGGAGGCAAACATGAAGCCGCCCGTGAGCACCACCACAAACAGCGGCCGGCGGCCGGCGTAGTCGGCCGTGAGCCGGGCCGCCAGTGCCACAACGGCCTCATCCAGCTGAGCAGCCGACAGATACGGCCGAAATTCTTTGTCGTGGATGGTAACGTTGGCGTGGCCCATGCGGCGCGAGGGGTGTGATGGAGCCGCAAAGCTACGGCCAGAATCGCCCGCTGCTGTCTGAACCGCGGATTTATCGGATTCAGCGGATTAACCGGATTTCGGGGACGGTCCCGCCGGCCCCGTTACTGTCGGCCCTGGCACCACCCTTTTTTTCGCACTCTATGGATTAGCAAAAAGGCCACTTCCAATCAGGAAGCGGCCTTTCGTCAGCCAATCGTTTCAATCGGCCACAAAATCCGATTAATCCGCTGAATCCGATAAATCCGCGGTTCAGACCTTACTTCGTCAGCGTCGTGTAAATCACGCGCAGGGCCGCCGGAGCGGCTTCGGCGAAGGCGTAGCGCACGTGGGGGCGGGTAGCCACTTCAACCCGGTCTTTTTCGAGCTGCACCGGGGCCATGCCACGCTCGCCGTCTTTCTGGGCGATGTGGGGCGCAATCACCAGCGACACGATGCTCATCAGCTTGATGAGAATGTTCATGCTCGGGCCGGACGTGTCCTTGAAGGGGTCGCCCACGGTGTCGCCGGTTACCGAGGCTTTATGCGCGTCGGAGCCTTTGTACTCCATTTTGCCGTTCACCATCACGCCCTTCTCGAACGACTTCTTGGCGTTGTCCCAGGCCCCGCCGGCGTTGCTCTGGAACATGGCCATCAGTACGCCGCTCACCGTAACGCCGGCCAGCAGGCCACCCAGCACGTGCGGCCCAAACAGGAAGCCCACGATGATGGGCGAAAGCAGCGCAATGGCCCCGGGCGCAATCATCTTCTTAATGGCGGCTTCGGTGCTGATGGCTACACACTTCTCGTACTCGGGCCGGCCCGTGCCCTCCATAATGCCCGGAATCTCGCGGAACTGCCGGCGCACTTCCTGCACCATGGCCATCGCCGCCTCCCCTACGGCCTTGATGGCCAGGGCCGAAAAGATGAAGGGAATCATGGCCCCCACAAACAGGCCGGCCAGCACTTCGGCGTTCGAAATATCGATGGTATCGATGTGCGCCGTGCCCATGAAGGCGGCAAACAGCGCCAGCGACGTGAGGGCCGCCGAGGCAATGGCAAAGCCCTTGCCGGTGGCGGCGGTGGTGTTGCCCACGGCATCCAGAATGTCGGTGCGCTCGCGCACTTCCTTGGGCAGCTCGCACATTTCGGCAATGCCGCCAGCGTTGTCGGCAATGGGGCCGAAGGCGTCGATGGCCAGCTGCATAGCCGTGGTGGCCATCATGCCGGCAGCGGCAATGGCCACGCCATAAAGGCCGGCCGCCTTGAAACTGAACACGATACCAGCCGCCAGCACCAGAATGGGCAGGACCGTCGATTCCATGCCCACGGCCAGGCCGCCGATAACGGTGGTGGCGTGGCCGGTGCTGCTTTGCTGCACAATGCTCATCACCGGGCGCTTGCCCATGGCGGTGTAGTACTCGGTAATAATACTCATCAGCGTGCCCACTACCAGGCCCACCACTACGGCGTAGAAGACGTGCAGCGCATCGAAGCTGATGCCGCGAATGGAGAAGGTGCCCGAGGGCAAAATCCACATAATGAGGAAGTATGAAGCTACCGCCGACACCAGAACCGAGATGTAGTTGCCTAAGTTGAGGGCCGACTGCACGTTGCCGCCCTCCTTCACGCGCACGCACAGAATGCCGATGAGCGAGGCGATGATGCCCATGCCCGCGATGGCCATCGGCAGGAAAATGGGCGAAAGGCCGCCGAACTGGTCGCCGGTTACGGTTACTTCGCGGCCCAGCACCATCGTGGCCAGAATAGTAGCCACGTACGAGCCGAACAGGTCGGCCCCCATGCCGGCCACGTCGCCCACGTTGTCGCCCACGTTGTCGGCAATGGTGGCGGGGTTGCGGGGGTCGTCTTCCGGAATGCCGGCTTCGACTTTGCCCACGAGGTCGGCCCCCACGTCGGCGGCTTTGGTGTAGATGCCGCCACCCACGCGGGCAAACAGGGCAATGCTTTCGGCCCCGAGCGAGAAGCCGGTGAGGACTTCGAGGGCTTTTTCCATCTCCTGCCCGTTGGCATTGCCGCCGGGCACGAACATTTTATAGAAAATGATAAACAGCGAGCCCAGGCCCAGCACGGCCAGCCCGGCCACGCCCATCCCCATCACCGAGCCGCCCGAAAACGACACGTTGAGCGCGGTGCTGAGGCTGGTTTTGGCGGCCTGCGCGGTGCGCACGTTAGCTTTGGTGGCAATTTTCATCCCGATGAAACCGGCCAGGGCCGAGAACACCGCGCCAATCAGAAAGGCAATGACGATGACGGGGCTGGAGTTGCCGCTCGTGCTGCCGAGGTAAAAAAGGAAGGCCCCGGCAATGAGCCCGAACAGGGCCAGCACCTTGTATTCGGCCTTGAGGAAGGCAATGGCCCCGTCGGCGATGTAGCCGGCGATGGTCGTCATGCGGGCATCGCCGGCATCCTGCCGGCTCACCCAGCCAGCGCGCAGCCAAGTGTAGAACAAGGCGAAAATGCCCAGTGCGGGCACGGCGTAGAAGTAATTCGTCATAAGAGCGTGAATGGGTGGGAAAAAGTGAGTTAAGCAGTATTCGGGGCGCAAAATAGGGGAAATTAGAGCGAATCCAAGTTTCCTGCATCTTACCCCGTCCGATTCGGCTTCGCCCCGCTCCTTCTTCCTTCCTGCACGCCCAACGCCAGGCAGTTTAGTCGGCGGTTGGCCCCTAGGCGCGCGCTGCTTTACAACTCGCGCATCAGCACCTGGTACATCGCCAACATACTTTCGATGTCGCGCTTATCCACCAACTCATCAGGAGAATGCACGTGGTCTTCGGGCGCGCCCACGAAGCACCAGTCCCAGGGCGCGTCGGCACGTTGCAGCTCCTTGGCATCGGAGCCGCCACTGCCCTCCACCTCCAATTGATGCGGCACGCCCGAGGCGGCAGCAATGGCCCGGATGCGGTCGACGTAGGCGCGGCGTGGAATCAGCGAGTCGCGCAGCGAGATAGCGCAACCCTGGCCCGCGTGTACCCCTTCGGTTACCCAGGTGATGTCCGAAATCAGGGCCTGGCGCACGCCGTAGGTTTCGTAGATATATTTGGCCAGGTAGGCCACCGAGCCCCCGCCGTGCTCTTCCCAGCACGAAAAGGCGACAATACCGTGCTCCAGGGTTTGGCAAAGGCGCAGCGCATTCCACACGCCCAGTCGGTTGTCGAGATAGCAGCTCTGCACCGTCGTTGCGGTTTCACGGAAGTCGCAGTAAAACGTGAGTTCGGTGCCGCGGTCAATTTCGCGCGGGAACGCATAGCCCAGTTCGCCGGTTTCTTCGTCAACTGTTAAAGTACAATCTATCTTTCCTTGCGAATCCTCTCCTACCAAGCGATACCCGGCTTCAGCCTGCGGCCCTCCGATGCGGACGAGCTGGTGCCCATAGCGGACTGTGAAGCCAATGCTGTCGAGGTGGGCGAAAACGACTGTGCGGGGCTCGCCGAACACCAGCAGCAGGCAATCCTGCAGGTTTTCGTGGGCCACCACGCGGGGCTGGTGCTGCCACCCGGCTTGGTGCTGCCGCACGTAGTCGAGCACAAAACGGGAGAGCGGGGCCTCGTTGCCCGAGGGGGCCGCAATGCGGCAAAGGGAGTGCAAAAGCTGCATAGGAAACCGGGAAAACGTCCAAAGCTAGGCCAAAGTCCGTACTTTAGCTGTCCCATTTCTTTTCCGGCTCTTTGGCTGAACGCCGGGCCTGCTCTCTATATACCGTATATGCTGCGTTCGCTGCTTTGTTTCTGCCTCGCGCTGCTGTTGTTACCGCTGCCGGGCCGAGCCCAAACGCCTGATACCATTCGTAAGGCACCTCCCATGCGGACCGTAGAGCTCGATTCGGTGGGCGTGCTGCCCTCGGCCGTTGATACGCAAGGCTGGCTGCTGCTCGATAAGGATATTCAGCTGGAGCTGGATGGCGCCGTCCGCAATATTTACAATTTCAAGTTTGATAAGGCCGAGAAGCAGTTTCGCTCGCTGCGGCGCCGCTACCCCAACCACCCGATGCCCTATTTTTTACTGGGACTCAGCACTTGGTGGAAAATTCAGCCCTCCAACTTTCAGTCGACGCAGTACGACAAAGCTTTTTTTGCCTACATCGACACGGCCTCAACCAAGGCCCAGAAGCTTTTCGATGCCGATAACAATAACTACGAAGCCAGCTTTTTCCTCTCGGCTTCCTATGGGTTTTCGGCCCGGCTCCACGGCGAGCGTCACGACTGGCGCAAGGCCACTGTCGATGCGCGTCGTTCCCTCAACTACCTCAAAAAGAGTCAGGAGGCCAATGGACTGAGCCCGGAATTTCAGTTCGGCCAGGCCCTGTTCAACTACTATTCCGTCTGGATTGGCGAAAACTACACGCTGCTGAAGCCCGTGCTGCTGTTTTTTCCCAGGGGCGACAAGAAGCAGGGGCTTCAGCAGCTGCGTAGCGTGGCCGCCAACGGTTTCTATACCGCCACCGAGGCCAAGGTATTTCTCATGCGCATCCTCAAAAACGAGGAAAACAACGCCGAGGAAGCCCTGCCCGTAGCGAAGCAGCTAGCCACCACCTACCCCGACAATGGCTTTTTCCAGCGTTTCTATGCGCTGTTGGCCTACGACCAGGGCGAGTTTACCGATTGCGAGCGAGTGAGCCGTGAGATTCTGGATAAAATCAATAAAGGCATGCCCGGCTACGAAGCCATCAGCGGGCGCTACGCCAGCTACTTCCTGGGCTACCTGATGCAGATGCGCTACCGCGACATGGCCAAAGCCAAGGACTACTACCAGCGGTGCATCGTATTTTCAGAAAGTACCGGCGATGTCGACGGCGGGTTCTACCTGTTCGCCAATGCCAACCTGGCCCGCATCGCGGTGAAAGATAAGGACGTAGCAGCGGCCAAGCGCTACTACAACGTCGTCGTCGACAAGGCGACCCGAAAGTCGGAAATGTACAAGGAAGCGCAGATTTGGTTGAAGAAAAACGGTAAATCCGTCTAGTTTATGGAAATCAGCGATTTATTTCTGGGTCCGGTATACTTGGGCATTTTTTATGCCTTGGCCTATTGGATACGCCCAGCTGTCACTAATCAGTTTACCAAGCCTTACTTTATTCCGGCGCTGTCGCTTAAATTCGTAGGAGCTGTTGGCCTGGGTATCATTTATCAGTTCTACTATGGTGGAGGCGATACTTTCAATTATTACTACCACTCCCAAATTATTCACCGAGCCTTCGACCGTTCGTTTGCAACTGGTGTAAAATTACTATTAGATAACGGAGGCGATAACATTCCCGAAACGGCTCCTTACGTCATCGGCATGTTCTGGCATCAGGCTGGATCCACCGAATACCTGCTTTCGCGTATCGCCGCCTTTTTGGGTCTATTCTGTTTCAATAATTACACTGTTGTTGCGCTGTTTTTCGCCATTATTAGTTTTAGTGGTATTTGGGCGATGTACATGACATTCGCCAAGATTCGGCCGCATGTATATAAGCAGTTAGCTTGGACGGTATTCTACATTCCATCCATGTTTTTTTGGGGCTCTGGCTTACTTAAGGACTCCCTGTGTCTGGGTGCACTGGGCTGGTTGTTTTATGCGCTCTACCGGGGATTTATTCAGCGTCAGAATATTTTAAAATGCAGCCTTATTGCCTTCTCAGCGGCTTATGCAATTTTTGCCATTAAAGTCTATATTTTGCTCTGTTTTCTGCCCGCCGCCCTGCTTTGGGTGTTCAATGAAACCAATGCCCGCTTGAAAAACAGTACTGTCCGTCTAATAGCCCGGCCGGTTTTTCTAATAGTGGGTGGGACGCTGGCCTTTTATGCGGCCACCAACCTGACCAAGGGTGACGATAAATACGACGTGGATAATATTGGTGCCCGCAGCAAAATCACGGCTGATTATCTCTACGAGCAAAGTATGAAGCAGGAAGGCTCCGGCTACTCGCTCGGGGAGCTTGATGGCAGTATCGGTGGCATGGCCAAGCTGGCACCCCAGGCAATCGGCACAGCTTTGTTTCGACCTTTCATATGGGAGGCCCACAATCCCGTAATGTTATTATCAGCGCTGGAAGCCGGGTTTTTTCTGATTTTTACCTTGCGTATTTTCTGGCGAACCGGTGTAGGCCGTACGTTTTCTATCATCGGCCAGACGCCTATATTGCTCCTTTGCTTTGTGTTTGCTTTAGTATTTGCCGCTTCGGTGGGCGTTACCAGTAACAACTTTGGCACATTGGTGCGCTATAAAATCCCCATGATACCATTTTACGTGGGTGGACTATATATTCTGCAGAGCCTAGCCATGCAGCCAGCGGCCAGCCAGTCCCGTAAGGCCGCTGCCGCCCGGCCCCAGTTGGCCCGTGCCTAGCGGCCTGCCGGACCCAGTCGTTTAATCATCAGGAGAACAGGGCCAGGAAATTGGGCGTATTGGCCACAACTGAGTAGCGCGCTTCGATGGTAGCACGCGCCGCCCGGCCCAGATGCTGGCGCAGGGCGGCATCGGCCAATAGTTGGCGCAGGCTCGCCTCCCACTCGGCTGGTGTGGCGCATACGTAGCCGTTGTGGCCGGGCTGCACCACTTCCGTATTCATCCCTACCGGCGACACCAGCGGTGGGATACCCAGCGCCATGTATTGCAGAGCTTTGAAGGCGCACTTGCCTTTGGCCCACAGGTCATCTTCCAGGGGCATAAGGCCCACGTGGAAGCCCAGCAGGTCGGCAATTTCGGTCTCCTTGCGCCAGGGAATGAAGACCAGCGAGCGCAGGGGCAAATTGGGAGGTTGGTTTGAAATGACTCGTAGCTCAAAGTCTAACCCTTCGTTTTCCAGTCGGGCTAGCACTGGCACCAATTGGTTGAGGTACTTGAGGGTGGAATGGGTACCGGTCCAGCCAATCACCAGGCGGCCAGGGGCGGACTGGTCGCGCACCTGATTGTGCAGGTGCACTGTGTCGATAGTAGTGGGGTTGACGATGGCCTGCGGATTGAACTGCCTCGCATAAGCCGCCAGGTAAGTATTGCCGCAGCTGTTCCTATAGGCCCAACGGCAGATGTCGGCGACCTTGTGGTGCCACTTCACCCCGGCCGCCATCTTGTTGGCTTCCGAGGTATTAGCCAGCCAGATGGCGTCGTCGAAATCGTAGATGATACGCTTGCCTAGTACCCGGCTGATAAACCACTCGAACACCGGCGGTCCGATGGGCGCGGCTTCGCGGTGCACGAAAACGAAGTCGTACTTAGGCACTTGGAACAGCAGCCCCAGCCGCCGCACGAAGCCTCCCATGATACCCAGCGCCTTGGCTCCCGCCTGTCCGGGCTTGTAGAGAATATTCCAGGTGGCCACCGACAAAAAGGGAGCCAGCCGGTAGCGGTGCCCGGCCGCCCTCAGCGCCTCCAGGTACTGCTCGAAGCGGAAGCGTTGGGACGGGGCCCGGCCGGGCGGGTACGGAATCAGAAACAGGATGCGCACGGGTAACTATTAATACGTTTGGTAAAAGGCCAGCACGGCATCGGTCACGCGGCGCTGGTCGGCTTCGGTCAGCTCGTAGTACAGGGGCAGCCGCACGAGGTGCCGAGCATAGTGGTCGGCCCAGAGCAGGGCGCGGCCATCATGGTGGCGGGCGTAGAAGGGGCTGGAGTGCAGCGGCAGGTAGTGGAACACCGCCAGGATATTTTGCTGCGCCAAGTGGACAATCAGCGCGGTGCGCTCGGCCGGGTCGCGGCACACCAGGTAGTAGAGGTGGCCATTATTGGTCGCGTAGCCGGGCAGTACTGGCCGGCCGACTCCAACCATGGCCAGGGGGGCAAGGGCGGCATAGTAACGCTGCCAGATAGCACAGCGCTGTCGCTGAATATCGGCCAAATTTTCGAGTTGCGCCCACAGATAGGCCGCGATAATGTCCGATGGCAGAAACGACGAACCCACGTCCACCCAATTGTACTTGTCGATTTCGCCACGGTGAAATGCCGACCGATTGGTACCCTTATCCCGAATAATCTCGGCCCGCCCTCGCAGGTGCTCATCGTTGATGACCAGCAGGCCGCCTTCGCCGGAGATGATATTCTTGGTTTCGTGGAAGGAGAAAGCAGCCAGCGTACCCAGGCTGCCTAGCGGCCGGCCCCGGTAGTAGCTGTCGATGGCGTGTGCGGCATCTTCCACCACGGCCAGGCCGTGTCGGGTGGCCACCTGCTGCACGGCAGCCATATCGCAGGCGATACCAGCATAGTGCACCGGCACGATGGCGCGCGTGCGTGGCGTCACCAAGTCGGCCAGGGCGGTGGCGTCGAGGTTGGGGTTCAGGGCGGTGCTGTCAGCAAAAACAATGTGAGCCCCGCGCATCACAAAGGCATTAGCGGTGCTCACGAACGTGAAGGAGGGCATTATTACCTCATCGCCGGGCCCGATGTCGAGGAGCAGCGCGGCCATTTCCAGGGCGTCGGTGCAGGAGGTGGTGAGCAGGGTCTTGGCAAAGCCCAGCTGCTGCTCGAAAAACTGGTGCACCCGGTGAGTGAAGAGCCCGTCGCCCGATATTTTACCTGCCCGCACCGCCTGCTCGATGTAGCGGGTTTCATGACCGGAGAAATAGGGCTTGTTAAAGGGAATCGGAGCACTCATGCGGGCTGTAAAGGTACGGGGCAAGCCGGCATCGGGCCCTGCCTACAGCCAGATATGGTAAATATGGCGGGAATCGAGCAGCCGGAAGCCTTCCCGCTCATAGAGATACCTCGCCGCGTGGTTGGCCCCCTGCGTCACCACTTCTAGCAGGGCCAGGTGGCGCGCGGCGGCCTCGCACAGAGCAGCCTGCACCAGCAGCTGGCCAATTCCCTGCCGACGGGCAGCGGGGGCCACTGCCACCAGCTCGATGCGGGCGGGGACGGCCCGGGCGTCCAATGCCAGCATCCCAATTACTTCATCATCAGCAACCACTGCCCATACTGTGCCCTGCGTCAGCATCCGGCTCAGCCACGTACTATACAGCTCCTGGTATGCCCCGGCGGGCAGCCGGACATCGCGGCGGAAGCGGGAGTGCTCTCCACTCTGCCAAGCCAACTGCTCAAGCGCCGGCGTCAGGGCAGTCACCTTACGGATGCTTGCGCGCTCAGTTGCCGGGAAGCCAGCCGGTGGTTGAGGCTGCTCGACCAGCCGCTGGTAGGTCAGCCGTACATCAGCCAGCCAGGCACCGTCGACCTGGGCTATGGCTTGACTATCCACCGGCAACACCACATAGAGCAGCCGGACACCCTGCACCCGGCATCCGGCCAAGGCTGCCGTTACTTCGGGTGCCCCGATAGCGGGGCCAGCTACCAGACGCGCCACTGGGAAACCCAGCCAGGCACTATCCCAGGGCAGCAGTTGGACTTCGGGCGGCATCACAGGGTGGGCTGAGTTGGCACGGGGCCGGTGGCGGCATCTACCACGTAGAGGGGACGGTTCTTCACCTGCTCAAACGTTTTGCCAATATACAGGCCCACCATACCCAGCACTGATAGCAGCAGGCCCGAAAAAAACCAGATGGAGATAATCAG
>JALYUH010000258.1 GCA_030853985.1 Bacteroidota bacterium
ACTCGGACTCGCAGCGTTCAGGCTACGCCAGCGCGAATGCCTTCACCATCCCGAAAATCTCGTCCGGCTTCTCGGCGTGAACCCAGTGGCCGGCATCAACCACGGTCGCCACCTGCGAGTTGGGAAACAGCGCCGGAATACCCGTCAGCTTGTCTTCGGCGGTGATGTAGTCGGATTTGCCGCCCCGAATAAATAGCGCCGGCTTCAAAAACGGCGAGGCGCTCATCGTTTCTTCGCCGATGGCCGCCAGCCGGGCCGCCAGCACCTTCAGGTTGATGCGCCAGGCGAAGGTGTTGTCCTCCGTCCGGTAGAGGTTTTTCAGCAGAAACTGCCGGGTGCCCACGTTGGGCACATATTTCGCCAGCGCGGCATCGGCCTCCTGCCGGTTGGTGCAGGTGGTAAAATCGACGGACTGCAGGCCGGCCACAATGTCGTCCTGGTGCTCCATATCCGAGAAGCGCGGGGCGATGTCGACCACAACAAGCCTGGCGAGCCGCTCGGGGTGGTCGAGGGCCAGGCGCATGGCCACTTTGCCGCCCATGCTATGGCCCATCAGGGTGGTATCGGGGCCGAGCTGCAAGTGGTCGAACAGGGCCAGCACGTCCTGCGCCATCAGGGCGTAGGTGTGCTCATCGCTGTGAAACGAGCGGCCGTGGTTGCGCAAATCCACGCTGATGACGCGCAGGCCAGCTTCGGTGGCCCAGCGGCGCGCCAGGCTCTGCCAGTTATCGAGCGTGCCAAACAGGCCGTGGAGGATAACCAGCGGGCGGCCCTGGCCCTGGTCGAGGTAATGAAGGAGCGGCATGGCGCAAAAGTAGCGCGTGGTTTCGCCCCGGCCGTACCGGCCGGATATCTTCATTTATTCAACATCTGAAACGCGGAACCTTTCGCCCCAATTTTAGCCGACCTGCTCAGGTTCTTTGTTTCTGAAACACCTCCTTTTTCCGCTCGTTGGGGCGCTGCTGCTGGCCGCGCCGGCCCTGGCCCAAGTTACGCCGCCCGGCTCCACCACGCCCGCCACGCCGCCCAACGCCGCCTCGGCCCAGGAGCCAGCCCACTTGCCTAATCCGCACGACCCCGGCGCCCCGCGCAAGTGGAGCCTGCACTTCCAGCAAACGCTCATCGACCAGTGGCACAACAACCTGAGCACCCCGTACGCGGGCGATTATAGCCTCGCCGACCGCGAATCGGCCAAGCTGTCCTTCACCAGCACGCTGTTCATCGGCCGGCGGCTGTGGAAGGGTGCCGACGTGTATTTCAACCCCGAAGTGGCCGGCGGCAGCGGCCTGAGCGGCGCGCGCGGCATCGCGGGCTTCACCAACGGCGAAACCTTCCGCATCGGCGACCCTTCGCCCAATCTGTACCTGGCCCGGCTGTATCTGCGGCAGGTATTTGCGCTGGGCACCGCCACCGATAATGACCTCGACGACCTCAACCAAGTGGCCGGCCCCACGCCCCAGCGCTATTTTGCCCTCAACCTCGGCAAGTTCAGCACCGCCGATTTCTTCGACCAGAACAGCTACTCGCACGACCCGCGCACCCAGTTCCTGAACTGGAGCCTGATGAGCGCCGGCGGCTGGGACTACGCCGCCAACACGCGCGGCTACACCGTGGGCGGCGTTTTTGAGTACGTTACGCCCGGCTTCACGGCCCGGTTCGCCTCCACGCTTATGCCCACGCTGGCCAACGGCCCCACCCTGGATTTCCACTATGGCACGGCCCACGCCGAAACCGTGGAGCTGACCAAGGTGTACCATTTGGCCGGCCGGCAGGGCACCATCCGGGCGCTGGGCTTCCGCAACGTGGCTGCGATGGCTACTTACAATACAGCTACCCGGCTGGCCCAAACTACCGGCGAGCAGCCCGACGTGACCTTGGTGCGCCGCGACGGCCACACTAAAATCGGCTTCGGCCTGAACGCGGAGCAGGAAATTGCCAAAAACGTGGGCCTGTTTGCCCGCCTCAACTACAACGACGGCCGCAACGAAACCTGGGCCTTCACCGAAATCGACCACAGTGCCAGCCTGGGCATGGTGAGCAC
>JALYUH010000259.1 GCA_030853985.1 Bacteroidota bacterium
CTGCTCACCATCGTCAGCCCGTCGGCGCGCGAAGTGCTGGGTTATGAGCCCGAAGAGGTGATTGGCCAGCCCGTAGCCAACTACTACGTCGACCCCAACGACCCCGAGCGCGTGCGCGTAGAGCTGATGCGCGGGGGCGGCCTGCGCAACTTCGAAACCCAGATGTGGCACAAGCAGGGCCACGCCGTGAGCGTGCTCGTGAACGCCCGGCTCTCGACCGCCGGCGGCGGCCAGGGCACCGAGGGCATTGCCCGCGACGTAACCGAAATCCGGCAGATGCAGGACGACCTGCGCCTGGCCAAAGATGCCGCCGAAGCCGCCCTGGAGGCCAAAACCCAGTTCCTGGCCAACATGAGCCACGAGCTGCGCACGCCCATGAACGGCATCATCGGCATGATTGATTTGCTCGACCAGACCGTGGAAAACGAGGAGCAGCTCGACTACGTGGATACGCTGCGCAAGAGCTCCGACGCGCTGCTCACCATCCTCAACGACATTCTGGACCTGTCGAAAATCCAGGCCGGCAAGCTTCAGATTCACGAAACTGCCCTGGAACTCACGGCCGTGATGGAGCGCATCCGCTCGCTGTTCATCTACCGCGCCGAGCAGAAAAATATCCGCTTCACCTACCACATTACGCCCCACACCCCGGCCCTGGTGGTGACGGACGAAGTGCGCCTGCTCCAGATTCTAAGTAACCTGGTGGCCAACGCCATCAAGTTCACCAACGAAGGCACCGTGAGCATCGTGGTGAGCAGCGTGAGCACCGACGGCGAGCTGCACACCCTGCGCTTTGCGGTGCAGGACTCGGGCATCGGCATTTCGAGCGACAACGCGGCCCGGCTGTTCACCAACTTCACGCAGCTCGATACCACGCCCAGCAAGGCCTACGGCGGCACGGGCCTGGGCCTGAGCATCAGCCGGCAGCTGGCCGAGCTGCTGGGCGGCGAAATCGGGGTGCTCTCGGACGAGGGCGAGGGCTCGGTGTTCTGGTTCACGATTTCTACCCGCGAGGCCCGGCGCGACGAGCTGCCCGAGGTGGCGCCCGTGCGCGAACCCGTCTTCAAACCCTTCGACGACCCGCCCCGCGTGCTCCTCGTCGATGATAACGCCATCAACCAGAAGGTGGGCCAGCGCCTGCTGTCGCGCCTGGGCTGCGAGGTTGATGTGGCTGGCGGCGGCCCCGAAGCCATTAAGCTGGTGAAAACGCCCGACCTGCTGTACGACATGATTTTCATGGACATCCAGATGCCCGACATGGACGGCGTGGCGGCCACGGCCGAAATCCGCCGCCTGCTGGGCAGCGCCTGCCCGCCCGTGGTGGCCATGACGGCCTACTCGATGCAGGAAGATGCCGGCCGCTTCATGCGCCAGGGCCTCGATGACTACGTGGGCAAACCCGTAAAAAGCCGCCACCTCTACGAAGTGCTGCACCGCTGGCTGCGGCCGCGCGGGCTGCGGGCGGCGGATAGCCCCGCCGCCGTACCCGTCGTTGCGGCCGCGCCCGCCCCAGCAGTCGCGGCGCTCGCCATCAACCCCCGGCCCGCGCCCGAGCTCGATGCTGCCCCCGCCGTGCCCATCCTAGACGAAGGCATTCTGCACCAGCTGATGGACTTGGGCGGGGCCGAGTTCACCACCGACCTCTACCAGGAGTTTGAGCAGGAGGCTGGCGACCTGCTGCGCGAAGCCGCACCCGCCGTGGCCAGCGCCGAGTTCCGCGAGCTGCTGCCCATGCTGCACCAGCTCAAGGGCACGTCGGCTACGCTGGGCGGCGTGGCCCTGGCCGCCCAGGCCCGCCACCTCGAACGCCAGTTCAAAGAGGGCCGCATGGAGGCCGGGGCGGCGGGCTTTCGGGTTTTAGAACATTACTTTGCACAGTTCGTGGCCGAATACCCCGCCGCCGTGCAGCGGGCTACCCCACCCGAATAAGCGGCTGCCACCCGCTCTTTTTTACTACGCTACCACCGTTCTCCACTCACAAAACAAACCCCCCACGCGCATGTCCGTTGATACCCAAAAGACAATTCTGATTGCCGAAGACAGCTCGGTTATCCTCAACCTCACCCGCAAAATTCTGGAGCTGCAGAAGTACAAGATTGTGCTGGCTAAGAATGGGGGCGACGTGATGAAGCAGCTCGAAAATAACCCCATCGACTGCGTGCTGATGGACATCAATATCCCCATTAAGGACGGTATGCAGTGCACCCGCGAAATTCGCGCCCACGAAGACCCCAAAATCAACAAGCTGCCCATTATCGCCATCACCGGCAACGCCAACAACTACTCGATGGACCAGTTCCGCGAAGCCGGCGTGACCGACTACCTGCCCAAACCGCTCGACTTCGACGCCCTCGTGCGCGTGGTGAAGCAGTACGTGGGGTAAGGGGAATTATAAATTATAAATTATGAATTATAAATGCGGTTTATGGCGTGAGGCATCAACGTACGCACCCGCAAGCCGCATTTATAATCTATAATTCACAATTTATAATTTGAACGAAGTGAACATTACTTTCCTCGGCACGGGCACCTCGTCGGGCGTGCCCATGATTGGGTGCACCTGCGCCGTGTGCCGCTCGCTCGACCACCGCGACCACCGCCTGCGCGTGTCGGTGCACGTGGTGGTGGACGGGCGCAGCCTCGTCATCGACTCGGGCCCCGATTTCCGACAGCAGATGCTGCGTGCCCGCGTCACCCACCTCGACGGCCTGCTTTTTACCCACGAGCACAAGGACCACACTGCCGGGCTGGACGACATCCGGGCCTTCAATTTTCGGCAGCAGACCGACATGCCGGTGTATGCCGAACCGCGCGTGCTACGCCAGCTGCAGCAGGAGTTCGCCTACATTTTTGCCGAGCACAAATATCCCGGCGTGCCCCGCGTGGTGCTGCACCCCATCGAACGCGACGATGAGCCTTTTGATGTGCTGGGCATCCCCGTGCTGCCGCTGCGCGCCCTGCACCACAAGCTGCCGGTGCTGGGCTTTCGCATCGGCAACTTCTGTTACCTCACCGATGCCAACCACCTCGGCCCCGAAACCCGCGCCCAGCTACGCGGAGCCGACGTTATCGTGCTTAACGCCCTGCGGCGGGAGGAGCACATCTCGCACTTTTCTCTGGCCCAGGCCATTGAAGTGCTGGAAGAAGCCGCGCCCAAACGGGCCTACCTCACCCACATCAGCCACCAGCTGGGCCGCCACGCCGAAGTGGAAGCGGAATTGCCGCCGTGGATTCGGCTGGCGTATGATGGGCTGCAGGTGACGATTTAAACCACTCGTCCGCTAAGCGGATACTGACACCTTCGTTACCAGTCAGCTGGAGTTGCTTTGCAGTTGCACCCGGATTTGTTTGAAGAAATTTGCACTCGCTTCTGCTACATTTTTCTCCTATGAACGTTATCAACCTCGACCAAAAATTCGGACAGTTCTCCGACCACTGGCACCCGCGCGTGGTGGCCGACCTGAATGACCAGCACGTGAAGCTCGCCAAAGTGCAGGGGGAATTTATTTGGCACAGCCACGAGGCTGAAGACGAGCTTTTTGTGGTGGTGCGAGGCCAGCTGCACATCGAGTTCCGCGACCGGACGCTCATCATTAATCCAGGTGAAATGCTGGTGGTGCCCCGGGGCGTAGAACACCGGCCGTACGCCAGCGAGGAAACCTGGATTATGCTCGTCGAGCCCCAGGCCACGCGCCATACCGGCACCGTGGAGCACGCCCTGACCCGGCACGACCTTCCCCGGATTTAGGCGCTTTCCTTGCATACCAACTACTACTTCCTGCGCCAGCTGGCCCCCGCGCTCACCGAGCGGCTGCGGGGCTACCGCGTGGCCGCCTGCTTCACGCAGGAAAAGGATGAGCTGGTGGTCGGCCTCACCAACGGCACGGCCGAGTTCTGGCTGAAAGCGCAGTTGGGCGCGAATTTCCCCGCCCTGGCCCTGCCCGAAACCTTCCAGCGCGCCCGTGCCAACTCCGTCGACTTATTCCCCGATTTATTGGGCGAGCAGGTCGAATCCGTTGCCGCCTGGCCCCAGGACCGGGTGCTGCAGGTGAATTTCCGCAGTGGCGCGCGCCTTGTTTTCAAGCTCTACGGCCCGCGCCCCAACGCCATTTTCCGCGCCACGTCGGATGCGCCCGCCCAGCTCTTCCAGCAAAAGCTGTTGGCCGATGCCGACCTGCGTCCGCAACCCGCGCCGCCCACGACGCCCACACAATCCGACGAATCCGAAGAATCCGATAAATCCACGGTTCAGACATCGGTAAAACTCCCGCCGCCGCTGGCCGACTTGCCGCTGCGCTACCTGCGCGCTCACGGCTACGACGAAGCCGCGCCCGAAGCCCGTGCCCGCCAGGTAAACCAGGTGTTGGCCCAGCTCGAAAAACCGGCGCACTACTACCTCATTCAGCTCGATGGCCGCACCCGCCTTAGCCTGCTGCCGCTGGGGGAGGTGCTCGAAATCTTCGGCGGCGATGAGGCCGTGGCTGCCCTGCGTCGCTTCGTGCCCATGGCGCTGGGTCGCCGCGCCCTCGAAACCGAAACGCACCAGCTGCGCCAAATGCTCACGCGCCGCGCCGATGAGGCCGGCACCGCCGCCGCCCACGCCCGCCGCCGCCTGCACGCGCTGGCCCACGAGGCCGGCTACCGCAATTCCGCCGACCTCATCATGGCCAACCTGCACGCCATCGCGCCCGGCGCGGCCCAGGTCGAGGTCATCGACTTCTACACCAACGAGCCGCGAATTATCAAGCTCAAGCCCCGCGAAAAGCCCCAGCGCACCGCCGAAAATCTCTACCGCAAGGCCAAAAATCAGCAAATCGAGGAGCGCGAGCTCACCGAGCGCATCGCCCGCCGCGAAACCGAAGCCTTCACCGCCCTGGAGCGGCTGGAGGAGCTGGACACCCAGCCCGCCCTGGCTGAGCTGCGCGGCCTGCGCAACTGGCGCAAGCAGCACGGCCTCGACCCCACGGCTAATGTCAACACCAAAGCTCCCGGCGAACTGCCCTTCAAAGTTTTTGAAGACCGGGGCTTTACCATCCTGGTCGGCCGCAGTGCCGAAA
>JALYUH010000270.1 GCA_030853985.1 Bacteroidota bacterium
GGACATGGTGATGGTCGCCACGGTCGCCTTCGGCATGGGTATCGACAAGCCCGACGTGCGCCTCGTGGCCCACCTCGACGCACCCGATACCCTGGAGGCCTACTACCAGGAAGCCGGCCGCGCCGGGCGCGACGGCCAGTATGCCTTCGCCGTGCTGCTGGCCGGCCCGGCCGATGCCGACGAGCTGCGCCGCCGCACCAGCCAGTCGTTTCCGCCCCTCGATACGGTGAAGCGGGTGTACCAGGCGCTGGCCAACTACTCGCGCACGGCGGTGGGCGGCGGCGAGCTGGCCGCGTTCGAGTTCGACTTGCAGCAGTTTGCCGAAACCTACCGCATCCGGGCCGTGGACGCGCACAATTCGCTGAGGATTTTGCAGCGCGAAGGCTTTGTGCAACTCAATGAGGCCGTGAACCAGCCGGCCCGGGTGCACCTGATTATGAGCCATCAGGATTTGTACGCCTTTCAGGTGGCCAACGCCCAGCACGACCAGCTCATCAAGGCGCTGCTGCGGCTGCACGGCGGCGAGCTATTCGTTGATTTTCAGACCATTTCGGAGAACTCGCTGGCTACGCATCTGCGCCGTAGCGTGGTGGAAGTGCGCCAGCAGCTGCGCTACCTGCACACGGCCGGCATTCTGCACTACCAGCCCAAGCAGGAGGCCCCGCAGGCGATGTTCACCACACCCCGCTTCGACGCGCCCAAGCTGCCGCTCGACCAGGTGAAAATGACGGCCGCCCGCGATTTGGCCCGCACCAAAAGCCACGCCGTGGGCCAGTACCTGAGTGGCACCCGCTGCCGCCAAATAATGCTGCTCAGCTACTTCGACGAGGCCGACCCCGCGCCGTGTGGCGTGTGCGATATTTGCCTGGCCGAAAAAAAAGCGGCCCAGGCGGCCACGCAGGCCGTTTCATTGCGCGAGCCGCTATTAGCGCAGGTACGCCAAGGGGCGCTGTCGCCGCGTGAGCTGCTGGCCGCGTTTCCGCCGAAGGACGCCGCCGCCGTGACGGCCGCCGTGCGCGAGCTGGTAGACCGGGGCGAGCTGGCTTATGCGCCCGATGGCCGGCTGGTAGTGTCCGCCGCCTAGTGGTGTAGCCGGAGCTAACTCACCTCGCGGCCATCCATGTACGCCTGCACCACGGGCAGCAGCAGGCCTACGGCCTCCGCCAGATAGGCGCGTTCGGCGGCCGTCCAGTGGTGTGGGTGGCCGAATACGCAGGGTTGCAGGATGCCCCAGAGCTGGCCGTTTTCGGTGATGTGGGCGTGGACCAAAGCGCGGTGGCCAAAGGTTTTGCGCTCGAATTCCTGGTTGAGCACCTCGGGGCCGGCCTCGCTCACGTCATCCACAAACACGGAGGGGCGGCAGGCCAGCGCGGCCCGGAATAGCGGGTCTTCTTTGGGCAAGTCGCCGGCATCGTCCTGCCAAGGGTGGCGGGGGTCGGGCACGGCTTCATCGAGGCGCCAGACCAGGGCAATGCGGCCGCGGGCCCGGGCCGGATTGCGCACGTAGAGAAAGCAGCGGTCGGCGCGTAGTTGCGGACCCACGAGGTCGAGGGCGGCTTGCAGGCGGGCTTCGGGCGAGGCTTCGGCGGCCAGGGCGGCGCGCAGCTCGGCGAGGGGTTCGGGAGTAGGCATGGCGTGGGGGTGCGGGGAAAGGAGGGGGGATTTTTGGGTTGTAATAGACGGTTAAAAGTGATAAGTTGAAAATTAAGTTGCTGATTATAAAATTTTTAACTCATCGCTTTTAACTGTCTATTTCGACCTGAAAAATGCGCTATTTGCCGCCGGCCGAGTACTCGGTGTAGCCGCCGAGCAGGTTGCGCACATTCGTAAACCCTTGCTGGGTGAGGAAGGCTTTGGCCTGCGACGAGCGGCTGCCGCTTTTGCACTGCACAATAACTTCCTCGTTCTTCCAGGCTTCGAGGTCGTCGAGCTTGTCGGGCAGGGAGCCGAGGGGAATGTTCTGAGCGGTGTCGATGCGGCCCTCTTCGTGCTCCCAGGGCTCGCGCACGTCGATGAGGTGCGGGGTTTCGCCGGCTTGCAGGCGCTGGCGCAGTTCGGTGGTGGTGATGTCGGCCATGGAGTTGAGGGGAGGGTGGGTTTGGAGTGAAATTCAGGATGGTTGGTGGGTACGAAAGTAAGGCGCTAAACTTCTTGGTTTGGTAACTGCGGCCCGGTCAGCCGCGGGCGGTGGGTTTTGTATCTTTGTTGCTTTGGCGGCGCGGCATTTTAATGCGTGGCGGCCGAAGCTACTCCAATAATTTTCCCACCAAATTCCCAACCCCCTTATTTCTATGAAGCACGTTTTCTCGAAGATGGTGCTGGCGTTGGCCCTGTTGCCGGCTGCGCTGCACGCCCAAGTGTTCCCGCCGGTGCCGGCCGCGCCCGCCACCACCCTGAAGGGCCAGGACCTGCGCGACTGGCTGCGCACCAACTGGTACGACGGCAAGCGCACGGAACTCACCTACGCGGCGGCCCGGGCTAAAATGTATAACTACGCCGACAACTACAACAACTCGGTAACCTGCGTGTACTCGGGCTACAACACCCCCGACCCGTTCGACTTCAGCAGCAGCAGCACGACCTCGGCGGCTAACATCAACTGCGAGCACACCATTCCGCAGTCGTGGTTCAGTTCGGCACCGCGCATGGTGTCCGACATGCACCACCTCTACCCCACCTACATTCAGTGGAACTCGAACCGGGGCAGCAACCCCTACATCGACATTCCCGATGCCACCACGACCATCTGGATGCGCAATACCACCGCGCTGAACACCATCCCGACCACCAACATCGACGAATACAGCGAGGCGACTTCTTCGCAGTTTGAGCCCCGCGAAGACCACAAGGGCAACGTGGCCCGCACGGCGTTCTACTTCTATACCATGCACGACACGCAGCCCGAGCTGGTTGCGCAGAGCAAGCAGAACATCACCTCGCTGGCCCCGCTGGCCACCCTCTACGCCTGGCACCTGGCCGACCCGGTCGATGCCCACGAGATTGAGCGCAACCGCCGCGTGGCCGCCAGCCAGGGCAACTACAATCCCTACATTGAGCACCCCGAGCTGGTGGCCGCGGCCTACGGCTTTGCCCCGGCCGGCCCCACGTTCAGCTTTGCGGCCGCTACCGGCAGCATCGTCGAAGGCAACAGCGGTACCAGCACCTACACCTTCACCCTGAACCTGTCGCCGGTGGCCACCACGGCCACGACGGTCGAGGTAGGCTTCGAC
>JALYUH010000278.1 GCA_030853985.1 Bacteroidota bacterium
ACCTGTCCCAGGAAGGCCGTCGTACCAATGTGCGCCAAGTGCCCGGCTTTCGTGCTGCTGAAGAAATGCATGATGTATAAAATAGTTGTTGGTCAGTATTGACATTACAAACTTACACCTTATAGACAATTTTGGTTGCATAATATGTGGGGCCTTATCTGAGCCGTATTAATTGTACTTTAACAATCGGCTTGCTTTTGTGAGCTGTTGATTCGAAGTAGTTGGGCGGCCCCCGGCCCTTCGCTCCGCTACGGGCCGGGGCCAGGCTGTCCAGGGGTGCGCTGACGCTTCCGTGCTGCGCACCGCTCCCGTTGGTCGCGCCCTTCCCATCCTTGCCGCATACCCCCGACGCTTCAGCTTCTCAGCGCAACCTCGTCCTACGCTCCGGCCCACCTCATTTCACTTCCTACGCCAACGCGGCGCACCGTTCATCGCTCCTGGCGTCACTCTTCACTAGGCTTGCTATGGCTCCGGTCGCTGCATTCGGCCGGCCTACGCTACCGAAAACCCTCCCCACGGCCCGCTTCCCGCTGGTCAGCCAGCCGCCTACCGCCAACCCACCGCTGCCGTGCCGCGCAAGGCCCCAAAAAGGCCTTCACGCCGCCCGCCAGCACCCCCTGATGCGGCCGCAGGCCACCGGCCAGAAAACGCCGGCCACCTGCCCTCAAAGTCTGCGTTCAGGCCACGTAGGCCAAGAGAATAGGCCCGCTTCGCGGAGGGTTTCATTGGGGAGTACCCCAAGCCCCCGCCAGCATGCCCCGGCTGACGCCCGGTCATCTTCCTCGGGCTCCGCAGCCTCCCGTTGGTCAGCCGCTCCACCCTCAAGCGGCCGGCTCCGCCGAGTATTCGTTGGGGCCAGCCCCAACCCCCTTAAAAGGCTTTTAGAGCGGATTTCGAGTTAGTGTACGTGGTAACCACAATGGTCAAACCAGTTTTGCGCATCCTGCTCGCTTATCCAGTCAGTGGCGGCCCGAATGACGCTTTCCAGCGCCTCGCGGGTGCGGGCTTGGGCCGTGCGCAGCCAGGTTTTGAGTTTGCTAAAGGCCAGTTCAATGGGATTGAAGTCGGGCGAGTAAGGCGGCAGGTAGAGCAGGCGCGCGCCACGGGCTTCGACGAGTTCGGCCAACCCAGCGACTTTGTGGGCCGGCAGGTTGTCGAGCACGACCACGTCGCCCGGCCGCAGGGTAGGGCCGAGCACCTGGCCCAGGTAGGCGGCGAAGACCTCCCCGTTGACGGCTCCGCTCACGGTCATCGCCGCTTGCAGCCCGGTCGGGGTCAGGGCCGCCACCAGCGTCACATTTGGCCCGCTGTGCAGCGGGGTGGCCTGGTGGGCGCGCCGCCCACCTTCGGCCCGAGCGTAGCGGCGGCAGTAGGTCAGGTTGGTGCTCGTTTCGTCCACAAATTTGAAGCAGGTAAAATCCTCGGCTTGCAGGGCCTCGACAAAGGCCTGGCGCAGGTCTATCACGCGCTGGGTATCGCGCTCAGCGGCGTGGACACTCTTTTTTTTCGCCGCCAGCCCAGCGCCTGCACCGCCCGCCACAACGTGGAGGAGCTGACCGACGGGCCGCCGATGGCGGCCAGCCAGGTGCACAATTCCACCAGCGTCGCGTCAGGTTCCTGGCGCAGGCAGGCCCGCAATTCGTCCCGGGCCCGGGCATCCAGGTCTGGGGCGGGACCCGGGTGCGGAGGCAGGGCCGCCACCGAGCCCGTGCGGCGCTGGCGGTACAGCAGCTTTTCCACGAACGAAACCGAGACGCTGAACCGGGCCGCCACCGCCACCACCCGGCTATCAGGTTGGCCACAGGCGGCCGCAACCCGCTCGCGCAAATCGAGAGAATACGCTTTCATTCCCAGAAGATAAGACCAAATCCGTAAATTATCCTGAAATCCGCTCTAGTAGTTGTTCTGTCGCCTGCCCGGTGCCGTTTCCGGTCGGGTAGGGGGCCGCCTCAGTCCAGGGGCAGCAGCTCCACCTTGCGGCCCAGGCGTCGGGCGGCCTTCAGCGTGCTCAGCGTGCCCTTGCTCTGGCCGTCCCACACCACCAGCACCAGCGCGGCCCGCTTCACTATCTCGGCATTGCGCACGTGGGTGGCAGCTGTGGGGCCGTGGGCGGCATAGTCCGGCCGCAGCTCGGTCAGCGGCACCCCGTGGGCCCGTGCCCAGCTGGCCGCCAGGGTGTCCACGCCGGCCGCCCCGCCGCTCACCACTTCTGCCGGCTCCAGTTCGGCCAGCCGCGTCAGCAGGGCGGCGCAGCTTTTCACGCCCCGGCTACCTACCACCGCCACCGCCTTGTTTTTGTATTTTTCCATACTTAAAGATACGCCAAATTTAGTTGCGAATAACATCTTTTTTAGTAAATTATAGTTTGATTATCTCGTTTTTATTCGTATCTTTAAAGTGTAGTCAGGAAGGACCTAGCTACTCGCCCACCCGGAGGCCTACGGCGCGGGCACCCCACGGCTAACACATACAGCCATGCTCCCCAACCAACTTTTGCAGCTTGCTGCCGCCGCCTGGAAAGGCCCCGCCCTCTGCCCGTTCGCTGGCATTTGGGTATCACAGTCCGCCGCCACCTACGACCAGGGCGGCACCTCTTGGTACATCAGCCTCAAACTGGCCCAGCAGTCCGCCGAAGGGCAGCCCCGCCCGGACTTCAAAGGCTCCGGCAAGTGCCCATTTCACGCCTTGCGCGAGGCCTTCCGCTCCATGCGGGCCATGTATCCCGGCTATGCCTTCGGGGCCGTGTGGGAGGTTATTAAGGCCGAGGATGAGTTTGCCGGCGTGCTGGCTCATGCTTAGCCTAGTTCTAGCCCCAGCCGCGCCCGCAGTGGGTGCGGCTGTTGGCCAAGCCGCTATCAAAATGGCGGCCTTGCAAGCCACTCTTGCCCGGTTGGCGGCAAAGTACCCGCCCCGTCCCATTGTAGCACCCCAGCCCGCGCCAGCTCCCGTTTCGCCGGTTTCCGTGGCCGCCACCGCCGCGCTGGCCCGTGCCCACTCGGCTCTGTTTGATGCCCGCGCCGCCAAGTATGCGCTGCGCGACGAGTATGGTACCCAGCCTGGCCGCTTCGCTCGCATCCGCGCCGCCATCGTCCGCTACCAGCAGGCCCGCGCCGCTTACTCAACCGCCGCCGCTGCCTACCACGCCAGCCCTGCCGGGGCCGCTTTGCAGGCCGCCCGCGCCAAATACGCCCGCTTTTAGTCACTTGGCCCGCGCCCACCCGGTGCGGGCCCCAAAGCCCCGCTAATCATGCCAAAAACCGCTACTCCCTATCAGCCCCATTTGCTCGACCCGCACAGCGGTACCCCGCAGCCGGTCAGCCCCGCCAACGGCCGCAGCTTCAAGCTGGCCGAATTGTACCAGCTGCTCGATTGCCGCCTGGTCGATGTCATCCGCCTCAGCCCCGAGTTGATTCTCATTATCGACGACGAAGGCAAGTTCCGCCACCCGGCTTACCTCAATCTGCTGGCCACCTACCTCTGGTACCAGCACCAGCCCGAAGCGCGGGGCCAGGACTCCATCGTGGGCCGCGCTATTCTGTGCCACGACAAACAATTCAAATAGTCCACTAGGGGCCGGCATCGGCTGGCCCCGCTTTACCCTTCATTTTCCATGAATACCAAGCTATTCCAAGCCTACGGCTACGAAAAGGACAGCCGCTCCAAAGTCGCCGTGCTCCTAACTGAACGGTCCGTCAGCCTGATAAAAGCAAAGGCACTATTCCGCAAATACTACGTGCTGACCTCGTCCGTCACGGAGGCCAAATAATACCTGACACGGCAACGGGGCCGGCCGCCAACAGGTCCCACCTTTTTCATTTCCAACCCCAACCATTTCCCATCATGTCCACCAAAACCAAACCCCAGCGCAGCGCCACCACCGAAGCCGGTGCCGCATCCACCACCGCCCCCGAGGCTCCCGTGTTCACGCTCAGCGGCCCCATCACGGCCGTGCCCGCGTACCTCACCGAGAAGGCCGACGAGGCCACCGGCGAAGTGGTGCAGGTGTCGCGCTTCCGCTACCTGCCCGGCCACCCGCGCCAGGTGCGTTTCGACGCCAAGGCCGGCCAGTTCAACATCGGCGGCACCGTGCCGCTTGGCAACTCGCTTTCCTTCATCCCGCTGGCCTGGCGCGTGTTTCAGGATGACATTCTGAACATGGGCCGCAAGCTGTGGGCCGAGCTGTTTTTTGCCGACGAGAAAGGCGCCATTTGCGCCGTGCTTTTCCACGGCTACAGCGTCGAAAACCTGTACCGTTTGATTGAGCCGCTGTTTTACGATGACTTGACCTTAGCCGACGTGACGGTGAAGGTCACGGCCGAGAAGAAGCAGACCACCAAGGATGGCAAGACGGCCACCTACTACATCGCCCAGTTCAGCTACGAAGCCGCCGACGCGGCCGAGGTAGCCGCTCGCCGCGACTTTGCCAGCGACTTCCCCATCTGGCGCGCCGAAACCTACACCGGCAACGCCGACCTGCGCATCCAGCACGCCTACACTGTGCCCGTCGAGGACGACACTAAGGGCCAAGAGCCAGCAGCCGAGCCAGTACCCCTGCCCATCGCTGCCTAGCGGCAGCACCCGCCGGCCGCCCGTCCTGCTCAGGGCCGGGCGGCCCCAGCGGGCTACTTCCTCATTCCTCAATAATTGCATCCGCATGTTTCACTCCCTCATCCACCACCCCGACCTGACCCAGGCCCAGCACCGCGCCTTGCCCCACGTCAGCAATACCGACCTGTCCAATCTAAAGGCTGTTCTGCTCGGCAAGCCTAACACCCCCAACCCCGTGGCCCTGGCCTATGGCTCCCACTTTCACACCGCCGTGCTGGAGCCGCCGCACTACGTCCGCACCGAGGAGCGCGGCATCAAGTGGGCCGACCTGGAAACGCTGGCCCGCCAGGTGCGCCGCCAGCGCTACTGCCGCGACCTGCTTTACCGGGGCTACGCCGAACATTCCTATACCGCCATCCATACCGCCACGGGGGTAGGAGTGAAGCTGCGCCCTGACTTATTAGTGCGCAGCCGCGCCGGCCGCCAGCTCACGCTCATCGACTTCAAAACCACCAGCAGCCCCGACCTGCCGCACTTTCTAACCACCATCGAGAAATACGATTACGACCGCCAAGCCGCCCTCTATCTGGACGTGCTTGGAGCTACGCG